>JAIBAP010000060.1 GCA_019695115.1 Caldilineales bacterium
CCCCACCTCCCACTCGCCGTACTCACTCTCCTGCGCCCGACCACCCTTGGCGCCGTTCTCCCATTGGCCGCGCTCGCTTTCGTCCCTCCCACTCTGCTCAACCCGGGAAACTTTGACGCTCACCCGCGAATCTGGGGCGCGAATTTGGCGGCGACGCAAGGGCATGGCATAATTGGCCCCTTGTCACGAGGGAGCGAAACGTCGCCCCTCGTTCTTTCTGTCAGCGGTCTCCTTGTCCGTGTCCTGTCAACCGGCCGGGGATTGATCGCCGACAAACCCATAGAAAGGAGAAATGAAAAACACAATGACAGACTACGAACTCGTAGCGATTCTGCACCCGCGCCTGGATGATGACGGCGTGGTCAAAATGACCGAGTGGGTGCAGGGCCGAATCGCTGACCTGGGTGGACAGGTGGCCGCAACAACGCCGTGGGGCCGGCGCACGCTTTCCTATCCCATCCGCAAGCAGAACGAAGCCACCTACGTCCAATTCGATTTTCAATTGGAGGGGACGAAGCTGGCCGAGTTGACCCGCGCCTTGCGGTTGCAGGAGGATGTCCTCCGCCATCTGGCCGTGCGCAAATCGGACCGCTAACACAAACCCCCAACGACCTCGACCATCATCCGGTAAGCGAACAACCTCTTCTTAAGGAGTCGAAACTATGTCTCGTGGCTTGAACAAGGTCATGGTCATTGGCAATCTGGGCCGCGACCCTGAAATTCGGTATACCAGCAACGGCAAACCACAGACCACCTTCAGTGTGGCCACCAGCCGCACTTGGGTGACATCGGACGGCGACCGGCGCGAGGCCACCGAGTGGTTCAGTGTGGTCACTTGGGGCCAGTTGGCCGAGATCTGCGCCCAGTATCTGCGTAAGGCCTCGCGCGTCTATGTCGAAGGCCATCTGCAGACCCGTCAGTGGGAAGACGCCGATGGCAACAAACACTATCGCACCGAACTGGTGGCCAATGAGATGCTCATCCTCGACCCCCGCCATCCCGCCGGTGTGCGCGAGGAAGAAAAAGAAGAATTCTACGTCAACGACGAGCCGGATTTGCCGTTCTAGGACGCCGGCTGACGCCACTACTTTCTGGAGAAAACCATGATTGATGACAGTCGCCGGTCTTCCGGCGGTTATGATGATTTCGGATTGGATGACGATATGCCCAGTGGCCGGCGAGGCCGCGGTCGCGGCGGCGCCACTCAGCGCCGGCGCCCGCCCATGGGCGAACGCGTGCCCACGCAGCGGGTGTGCTCGTTCTGCGTCGAGCGGTCGAAATTCATCGACTACAAGCGGCCCCAGGGCCTGGCCCAATACGTAGCCTCGACCGGCAAGATCGTCAGCCGTCGGCGCACCGGCACGTGCGCCCGTCACCAACGCCGCCTGGTGGTGGCGATCAAGCGGGCGCGCTATCTGGCCTTGCTGCCCTACACCTCGGGTCACAAGACGCTGTACGGTCGCGAAGCGACCGAATGACCCGCACCCCGATCCGCTATGGCAAAACAACCAGCCAAGAATGAATCCGCTCCCCCCAAGGAGCTTTCCCGCAAGCACCGGCGCTTGCAGCAGCAGGAGCAAGTACGGCAGCGCTGGCTACTGATCGGCGTCGGCCTGGTCGTCGGCCTTGCGCTTGTCGTGCTGCTGGCAGGACAGATCAACGAGTCGGTGGTCAAGCCACGCCGCGCCGTCGCCCTTGTTCAGGGTGAGCCGATCTCGGTGGCTGCTTTCCAGCGCCGCCTCCGCTTTGCCCAGGACAACACCGCCAGCCAGATCAACCAGTACATCCAATTCGGCGAGCAGTTCGCCAGCGCCGGCAGTGGCAACCCCTTTGCGCAGTCGATCCAGCAGTTGGCGGCCGATCTTTCGGCGCCGGAAACGATGTCGCTGACGGTGTTGGATGACATGATCCGCGAGAAATTCGTCCTGCAATTGGCAGCGGCGCAGAGCCTGAGCGTCACCGAGGACGAGGTGCAACAGGAGGTCGAGAAGCAGTTTGGCTACGAGCGCAACCCCACACCCACCCCAACCCCCGACCCCACCATCACCAACACCAACCCCGTTAGCGCCACCGTGGTGACAGCTGATGAATTTCAGAAGAACTATCAGGATGCGATCAAACGCTTTTCCGATAGCCACAGTCTGAACGAGGCCGAATTCCGCAACCTGTATCGCTATCAGCTTCTGAATCAGAAGCTACAGGATGCGGCGCCCCTGGATGTTCCGACCACCGAAGAACAGGTGCATGCCCGCCACATCCTGGTGCGTCTGCCTGAGGTGGGCGCAGACAGGACCCAGCAGCAGGCCGAAGTCGAGGCCCTGACCAAGATCAAAGCCATCCGCGAGCGCATCGTCAAGGGCGAGAAGTTCGAGGACGTGGCCAAGGAGGTCTCGGACGACACCTCGAACAAGGACAAGGGCGGCGATCTGGATTGGTTTGGCCGCGGCCAGATGGTCAAGGAGTTCGAGGACGCCGCTTTCTCGCTCGAACCGGGCGTACTCAGCGAGCCGGTCAAGACTTCGTTTGGCTACCATCTGATCGAAGTGATCGAGAAGGACGCCAATCGTCCGGTAGAAGAAAGCGTGCTGAAGCAACGGCGCAGCCAGGCCTACGAGGAGTGGCTGAAGGCGAAACAAGACGCCGCCAGTATCGAGCGCCGCTGGACATCGAACCTGGTGCCGGCTTTGCCCAATGACATCCAGACTTTCCTCAGTCAGGTCGGCGGCGTTCTGGCGCAACAGGCCAGCCAGTCGACGGCAACGCCTGAAGCCCCGGCCTCGACACCGGCAGCCACGAGCACGCCAGGATCATAGCATTCAAGACCTGAGAGGTTTTCCCGCCGGAGAACCTCTCAGGTTCTTTCAGGGGCCATTCCCGGCATGGCTGGTTTGGGCGGGGGCTTGCAGCCGGCGGAAGATTTCGGCGTACATCGTCAGGCCAAGCGTCTGCAAAACAGCGCTGGTCAGCCAGGTGGCCAGGCCGAAGAACAGCCCAAGGAGATAGAAGCTCGTTTGTTCCAGGCCCGATGGTGGCGCCGGGGGGATGCCGTTGGCCAGGTTCTCGGTGATGGCGGCCCATCTAAAGGCCCAGAAGCCGCTCAGGGGTGTGGTGAAGAGTTGGATACTGAAGCTGAGGGCGACCCCCAGCCCGGTGAGAAAGAGGAGAAAGATGAACATGGGGCCGAGATGGGCGCGGGCCAGCCTGCCGCCCATCCGGATCGCCTGGCCCAGGCTGGCGTTTTCTTGGGCTGCCGCCTGATACATCAACGGCGCCAACAAGCCGCGGGCGATGACAAACAGCAGCCCCACCAGGCTCAGGCAGCCGATGCTACCGAAGATCAGGCCAAAAACGCCGACGAAATCGGCGGCAATGCCGGATGGATCCTGGCTATTGACCCCGCGCACCAACCCGGCCAGGACGACGAAGACGAAGGCGACAGCGCCAATTGCAAGGACGACACCCGGAAGCCACCACAGCAGATCGATGACGAAGAACGAGAGCGCCTTTCTGGCCCCGGCTGCCAGACCGCGCTCGGATTGGCAGTGTTCGCCGGCCAGGGCGCGGCTCGCCTCGGTGACAGTGGCCGCGCGCATGACCAGGTTGACGACATAGCCGATCAGCCCGATGCAGGCCAGAGCGCCCCAGACCCCGGCCAGCCCCCTCAGCCCGCCGGTGAGGATGCGCATCACCGACAGATAGTCGGGTTGCTGGTTCATCGTCAGGGCCATGAGTTGGGTCAAGAAGGACTGCTGCCAGACCAGGATGCCGCCGAAATAGAGGCCGGCGCCGAGCGCGGGCAACAATGTCCCCAACAGACCAAACAACCACAGGGGTTTCTGGCGCCAGAGGGTGCGAAAGCCAAGTCTGATGATTTCGTTGTAAGGCATGGTTTCATCTACCTCCCGACAAAGTGAGGGGCGCGTTTGCCCAGGAAAGCGGCCACCCCCTCGTGGTGGTCGGCGGTGCCGATGGCGATGTCCTGCACCTGAGCCTCGTAGTCCAGGGCCTCGGCCAGGGTGAGGCCGGCCGCCCGATGCAGGGTGCGCTTGGTCAGGCCGATGCCGCGGGTGGGGGCCTGGGCCAGACGCCGGGCCAAAGCGAGGACGGTCGGCTCCAGGTCCTCGGCCGGCGTCACCTGGTTGGCCAGGCCCAGGCGTAGGGCGTCAGGCGCCTCGATCACCCCGCCGCTCGCCAGCATCTCGAAGGCTTTGGCTGGCCCCAGCAAGCGCGGCAGAAGCCAACTGACGCCGCTATCAGGGGCGAGACCGATGCCAATGAAGGCGGCGGCAAAGCGGGCCTTGTCCGCAGCGATGCGCAGGTCGGTTGCCAGGGCGATGCCCAACCCCGCGCCGGCGGCCACGCCGTTGATCTGGCCGATGACCGGTTTCTCGAGGTTGTACAGGCCGAGGATGATCTGGTTGAAACCGCGGCGCAGATGATCCCCCACCGTCTCTGGCCCTGCCAGCGCCTGGAATTCCTCCAAATCCTGCCCGGCGCAGAAGCCCCGCCCCGCTCCGGTGACGATCAGGCAGCGGATGGCGTCGTCGCGAGCGCAGAGTTTGATCGCTTCGATGATCTCTGCCGTCATTGCTCTGGTCAGGGCGTTCAGGCGGTCGGGGCGGTTGAGGGTCAGGGTAGCGACGCCGTCCGCGACGGCGAAACGAACGAACTCGAACATGATTTCACCTCTTTCTCTGCCTGGGGACGATCAAACGGCATCGTCGGCCTCATCTTCGCTCTCATCGGCGTCTACGAGCATGGCTCCGGGGGGAAGATCGTCCGCTTGCAGCGGCACGAGGTAGTGGAACCCGTCCGGGCCGAGTTTTAGGGTCAAGCGATCGATGATCTGCTGCCAATTGTCGAAAGGCCCGGCGAAATAGAACGGTTTGCCATCGCTGCCGCCAACGGGGATCTCGATATCGCAGGCATCGGGATCGGCATCACCGAGCACGATCATGGCATCGCGGTAATCAGGGTCAGGACGAAAACCCAGTTCGCCGGCATAGGCGATAGCCTGGCGCACGATTTTCGCCACCAGGTTCAAGTCGGCGCGGATCAGGCGTTGGTTGTCGGTCATCTTTTGTCTGGTCTCGGCGTAGGTCAAGCTATCGACGACGCGACCGTAGGCAGTCTTGACGCCCAGACAACCGAGATCGACCATGAAGGCGCCGACGGCCAGGTATCCAGACGGGCCGCGGCGCGAAACCAGGATTTGAATCAGGTTTTCCGTGTCACGCCAGGTCTGCGTGATCAAAGCTTCGTGCAGCGGCCAGTCGCGTGTTTTGGTCAGCGATGGCGCCCGGTGCGCGATGTTTCTCTGCACAGTCTGCTGCTGCTTCTCCTTGCGCCTGGCGTTTTGTCGTTGCAGGCGTTGTTGTCGTTTCTTGGGGTCTTGGGCCATGTGTGACTCCTGCCGGTTCAGGGGAGGGTGACATCGATTGCGGCCAACTCCTTCTGGGTGGCATCGTAGAGTGTCAATTCTATCATCGCCGGCTCTCCCGCGCCGATCTTCATCCAGACCGGGTAGCTTTCTCCAGCCTGCCAACTCGTGGTCGGGAAGTCGAAGCCGGCCGGGCGGCCATCCTGCCGCGCAAGCACGCTGCCGGTGGCATCGCGCACGACAACCGCCGTTCTCAGGTCGGGAAGATCGGGCTGCAATGCCTGCCAGTAAAGCCAGAGGCCGCCGGGGGTTTGCTCCACACCTGTCAGGCGCAGCCAGGCGCCGAGATCAGCGCCCGGTTGGGTGGCGGGCGGCTGTTTGGGAAAGAGACGGTCGGGCCGGAGGCGGTAGTGGCGCAGGCCCAGGTAAGGGAAGCTGGGCGTGGGCAGGGGGTCGGCAAAACGGTCCAGCAGGGTGGTCACAACCTGGGCCGGGTCCACCACCTCGTCTTGCCACAAGAACAGCCACACCCCGCTCCTCCCGGCCAGATCCCGGTTGAGCGCGCGCGCCGTCTCCTCCCATCCCAACACCTGGCTGACATCCAGGATTTCGATCTCGGGCAGGCGGTAGCGCGGCACACCCAGGTCGGCCGGCAGATAGGCGTCGAAGACCGGGTAGGCATGGCCCGACACCAGCAGCGCCGCTTCGCCGGGTGCGCGGTTGAAATACATCTCGGCGATGGCGTCGCGCCAGTCCGATTTGGCGAAGTTGGGGTTGCCGAACCAGTTTGCCAGCCCAACTGCCTGCGCCGCCAGGACGAGGGCAAAGGTGACGACGCACAGGAAACGCGAGATCGCTTGCGCCATCCAGCTTTCGCCGCCGCCCAAACCAGGCGACCATAGCGATCCCAGGCCGCCGCCGATGAACAATGCCCAGGCCGGCCAGGCGATCAGCAGGTAACGCGGGTTGAATTTGGGCGTGCGCCAGGCCAGCAGCAGGACAAGGGCGATGGGCAGCAGTCCCCACAAGACGAGCAGGAGCAGGGGGCGTTGCGGCTTCGGCCGTGGCCGTGACGACAACGCCGACAGCCAGGCCAGCCCCGCCACGACAAAGCCAAACAGCCAGGCGCCAGCATCCCCTTCCAGCATGACCTCGGTGGCGCCGGCGGTGAAATTGGCGGCGAGGTCGAAGCTCGCCTCGCCCAGCTTGAGTGCGCCAGCCCAGTAGCTGCTATCGACTTGAAAGCGGTCGAGCATGGCCGGCAACCAGGGCGAGAAGCCAAGCAGGACGAACAGATTGGCCAGGATGAATGGCCGCAGAGTCTGCCGCCCCCTTCCCCATCGCCGCCACTGGATCAACCAGTAAAGCGACAGGCCCAGCAGTGCAAAACCGGCGAAGTAGTGGGTATAGAGCGCAGCCAGCCCGGCGAAGGCGTAGAGAAGCCAATCGCCGCGCTGGCCTGTCCGCCCCCAACTCGCCGTCTGCCTGACCACCGCCAGCGCCGCCAAACCCACCAACACCATCAGCAGCGCATACATGCGCGCTTCCTGGCCATAGTACACCAGGAGAGGCGCTGCTGTCGCGGCCCAGGCTGCCAGCAGGCCCGCCCGCTCGTCCCACAGCCGGCGACCGATGGCCCATAGCAATGGGGTCAGCAGGAGGCCGAAGCCGGCCGAGAGGAAGCGCAGGACATAGGCCAGCGACCCGGCCCACGGCTGCAACAGCCGCAGCCATCCCCCCACCACCAGATAATAGAGCGGCGGCTGAATGTCAGCCGCCGTCCAGCCCGCCAGTTGTCGCATCCCCAGGCGGGCGACCTGGGCCGTGACCCCTTCGTCGTACCACAGGCTCTGGACGTCCAGATGGTGTAGGCGCAGTCCCCAGGCCAGCAGCATGAAAGCCAGGAGCAAGAGCCGCAGTCGCTTCATGCGCCTCTATTCGGCGCGCCGCCGCGAACGCTCGGCCGAAAAGCCTTCGGGATAACGGCGGGCGAGCTTGTCGATATTGTCCTGGGCGACCTCGTCCAACGACCAGTCCATGGCCTTGGCCATGACCGCCACATACCAGAGGACATCGCCCAACTCCTTCTTCAGCTTGTCCGCCTCCAGGTCGTGGCCGTGGAAGAAGGTCTTCTTGACCAATTCTGCCGTCTCGCCAGCTTCGCCGTTGAGGCCCAGGGCGGTATAGATGAGCGTGCGCTCGAAATCGCCGTGGTTGCCGGCGGTGCGCAGGGCCAGTTGTTGGTAGTCGTCTAGAGTCACGGTCGATCAGGGCTTGGCCAGGAGGTGTTTTTGCGCCAGGTGATAGCGCATCTCTTCGAGAGTGGTGATATCTATGGCAACGTTGATCAGGGGCTGGAGTTCGTGCGACTGCAACTGGCCAAGCGCCTGGGTCAGGTCGTCCGGCAGGGGGCCAAAACGATGGTTGAGCATGCCGAGGACGCTTTGGAGGAATGCCTCTCTTTGGCCCTCGTTCCGCCCTTCTTCCAGGCCCTCGTTCCGGCCCTCGTTCCGGCCCTCTTCCAGGCCCTCTTGCAGGCCCTCCAGCCGGCCCTCTTGCAGGATCTCAAGATACCATGGTGATTCGCGTAAAACGGTCATATCCCACCTCATGATACGGTGAACCAGATCCGTCTCCAGGACGAAGCTGGCAAAGAAGGCTAACAAGGTCTCCAACTGCGAGATCTCAGGGCTGGTGCGCAACAGGCTCAGCGCCCGTTCGATCCTGGCTATCTCATCGCCGCCTTTGAGAATGGGGATGAATGGCAGGAGAGGCAGCAGGGATTGTTGCAACGCCAGTTCGGCCGGGACTTCCCAGAGATTGAGCAGGCGGAAATCTTGCCGGGCGACGAGGCCGAGGAATTCATATTCGAAACGAGTCACAAGGGCAGACTCGTCAGCAGGCGGCAAGATATTGACGACGACCGGGACGACCGGAACTTGATAGCGGTCGTGAGCAAGGGCAGCATAAGCAGCCACGCGACGGCCGATGTTGCGGTCGGGCCGCAACTGGATTTCGTTGAGAACGAGAAAGCCGCCATGAACGGGGCTGTAGACACGCAGCAGGGCGTCGGTCTCGCGACTGACCCACTGCAGATCTGCCGCCAGCATGTCGATGACCTCGACCGTATCATCTTGCAGCAGCCAACGCACCCAGGCGGTGGGCGCCAGGCTGATGAGTTTCTTGCTGCCAATGTCGGCGGTCCTGGCCATTGTTCACGTTCCTGCGCGCTTGCGCTCGTACATTATAGCCCAACGGTGGGTGTAGTCTCAACTTTGGCTGCGGGCAGCCAGACGTCCTTGTACCAGGCCCAGGTGGCGGCCAGACCCTGGCGCAGCGGCATCTCTGGCGCCCAGCCCAGGTTCTTGCCGGCGGCGGTGATGTCGAGCACCAGGCGGGGGACATCGAACGGCCGGGGTGAGGCGCGATGGATCTCAACCGAGTATTCCGGCTCTGCCAGCTCACACAGCAACCCCACCAGATGGTTCAGGCTGACTGGCCGGCCGCCGCCGATGTTGAAGACGCCGGTCGGCTTGTTGTGCCCGGCCGCCAGCACTGCCGCCCGCGCCAGATCCGAGACATGGAAGAAATCGCGCACGATGGCATCACCATCGCCCCACAGCGTGATCGGCCGGCCGGTGAGGATGTTGCCGATGAAGACCGACACCGCCCCCTGCCTTCCCAGCGGATCCTGGCCGGGGCCATAGGGTACGGACGGGCGCAGGATGGCATAGCTGAGGCCATGCAGATGGTGGTAGAGATCGATGTATTTTTCGGCGGCCAGCTTGGTGACGCCATAGGCCGAGATCGGTCGCGGGGGATGACTTTCGGTCACGGGCAGGCGTCGCACCCGCCCATAGATGGCGCCGCCGGTGGAGAGGAAGACCAGACGGCGGACGCGATGCTCGACGCAGCCCTGGAGCAGCCGGATGGTGGGGATCAGGTTGGCCTGGATGTCGCCGACAGGATGCTGGGTGGCCGATTCGGGGATGTGCGCCCAGGCCAGATGGTAGACGGTGTCAACTTCGTCGAGCAGGTGGCCCGCGGTCAGGAGGTCTACCAACTCACCCCGGCGCCATTCGATGCCCGGCGCATCCACAAGCCAGGGTGGCAACGGCTGCCGGTCGCAGATGACGACCCGCTGGCCCAGGCGGCTGAGGAGGGCGACCAGATGGCTGCCGATGAAGCCGCAGCCGCCGGTGACGAGGACGCACTGGGGGGTGGTCATGGCTGGGCGGCGCAGGTGGCGGGAATGAGGGCGCACGCCTGATCGGGGAGGGGGGGGCGTGCAAGCATGACCTGGCCGAGGTTCAGTTCGTTGCCCGCGGGCCGGCCGTCGGCGTCTGCCAGATCCAGGCGGCTGCCATCGGCCAGGCTGTACAATCCGGCCACCACGTGCAGGCGGGTTCCGGGCGAAAAGCTGGGCGGGATGGGCAGTTGTCGCCAGTCGTTGGCCGGCCTGGCGCCTGGTTGGGTGAGAAAGAGGCGGGGCGGGCCATCGGCCTGGGAGATGGTTTCGTCGCCGTGGCGCAGATGGACGAAGGCGACATAACCATCGGGAATGCCGTCGGGCCAGCGCAGCCAGAGGTCGAGCGGCTTGCCCGCTTGAGCGTTGCCCCCGGGCAGCCGGGCCTGCAGAGCGATGGCGTCGCCCGAAGGCATCAGGAAGCGGGCCTGGGTGGATGTGACCGTGGGTGCAAGGCCGGCGCCGAAATCGGCCGCAAGGAAGGCTTCCGGGGCAAGGGGTCGGATGTCGCCATCGGCGTGGCGACGGTAGGCGGCCACCAGCGCCAACCTGTCGCCCTGCAGCAGGGTCGGGGTGGCAAAGGACCCGGTAAGCGGCAGGCGGTTGCCAGGCTGCAAAGGGTTGGGGCCATGAGCGATGCCGGCGGCGACCCCCCAGGTGCGTGGGAGCGCGAGGGGGGTGGTGGCAATGGTGACGATCTCACCCGGACGCCAATCGCCGGGCGGATGCCAGACCAGGGCGGGCGGGGCCAGGTCGTCGAAGGCGTAGACCCGCTCGTTGTTGGGGGTCAGAATCTCGACCCAGGGCCGCAGATCGGACGTAAATCCCGCGCCCACCTGCCAGCGGGTGATGATCTGGCTCTGACGCCAGAGGGGACGGTCGCTGATCTCGACTGCGAGCAGGGTCAAGGGGGTGGCCGGGGTCTGGGCGGACGACTGTCGGGTGAAGTCGTAGAAGCTGGGGGGGATGGTTTTTGCGGACGCGCCCTTGTGAAGCAGGAGGATGCCATCGGCGGCATCGACCACGCCCCATTCCCCGGCCAGCATCCCGACGATGGTGTCGCGCACATCACCAGGGGCCATGTCGGTGGCGGTCGTGACGTCGATCAAGGCCCAATCGGCCTGACCAGGGGCCTGTACACCGTTGGGGAAAGGGTAGGCAAAACGGCGATGGCTGATGTGAGGGTGGACGGCGGCCGTAGCCGACACGGCGGCGTAGGCGGGAAGCTGCTGGGTGAAGCGGTTCAACAGGCGGTGGTGGGCCGTGATGGTGGCGGGATCGTAGCGCCCGCCCAGCGGCCCTCGCCCGGCCAACCCATACAGCCCCACCGCCCAGGCTAACAGCCAGAGGATCAAGAGGCGATTGGGAAGACGCAGCTTCAGCAAGCGCCCGCTGCCATAGGCGGCGGCGACGGCAAAATAGGGGAGCAGTGGGGCGGTGTAGTGGAATTCACCGTAGTATTGGGCGGGGTAGGCGCTGAGCAGATTGGCCAGCAAGAGCGGCAGGCAGAGGACGATGGCATCCAGCCCTGCCAGGCCGAGGAAGCCGAAGGCGGCGAGAAGGCTGAGAAGATAGCGGAGGCGGGCCGGTTCGAGCAGGATGTCGGCGATCAAGCCGGGGCGGAGGATCAGGCTCTTGAGAATATCGGTCAGACTGTCGCCGAGGGCGCCGTAGCGGTGGAAGTAGATCGAGGCATCGACGCCGTAGACGCCGGCGGCATAGGCCGGGACGATGACAAAGGTGGCCAGGAGGAACCAGGCCAGCGCCACCAGCGCCAGGATCAGGCCAACCACCCATCCCCTCTTCGCCCGGCCGCCATCTTCTGCCCGCAGCCGCTGGCGGCCTGCCACCCAAAGCGCCCACAGACCCAAACCCGCCGCCAACAACGCCGCCTCTTCTTTGACCGCGGTCAACAAGAGGGCGGCAACGGCGAATTGCCCCCATCGGCGGGCTTCGACCGCCCAAAACGCCCACAAAATGAAGGGGACGGCCAGCGGGATGGCGTGGAAATCGGTGAGCAGGGCCGATTGCAGCGGCGGAGCCAGGAACCAGGCGGCGGCCAGGGCCAGCGCCAGGTTGGGCGAGCTTCTGCGGCGAGCCAGGGCATAGAGCGGCCACGCGCCCGCGGCCACGAACACGGCCTGGAGGACCAGGAGCGCCCGCACATCGTCCCACAGCCAGAAAAGGGGACTGATGAGCACGAAGATCGGCTCGACGTGGTCAGTCAGTCGGATCGACTGGCGCTCGTCTTTGGTGAACTCCAACAAGCGCCCGCGGCTGCTGTTCCAGATCGCCTGATCGATCTGGCCGAGGTCAGCCTGATGCGTGCGCATGGCCGCATGTTGGTCGAACGCCAGCTTGCCAAAAACCAGGATGTAAGTCAGCGACAGGGCCAGCAGCAGCAGTCTGCGCCGCCGTTCGGCCTGGTCCGTGTTCTCAGCCATCGCCCGCAGACGCCCCCATCGCGCCGATCCCACCCCGGCCCAGGGGTAAGCGACCCGGCCAGGTGAGCAGGCTGAGGCCCGCCGCCACGAACTCGCAGAGGATCAACCAGATGCGCATGGCCAGCGCCGCCACGGTGATCACACCGGCCCCTACCACCGGCCCCGCCAGCAACACCATCACGCCCTCGCGCACGGCCAGCCCGCTGGGGGTGAGGAAGCTGAGATAGCCGACAGCGTAGGCGATGGGGTAGCCGGCGACCAGGTGGATGGCTTTGCCGCCGAGACCGGTCAGGCTCCAGTCGGTCAGTGACATGGTCAGGGCCGCGAAGCTGAGGCCCAACAGCAGCCAGGCCGCCATCTCCAGGGCAACCGCAACTAGCAACGCGCCTGGGGTCAGGGCCACGGCCAGGGGCGGGCGCTTGATCAGTCGCAAGCCCCAGTTGAGCAGGTGGATGAGCCATTGCGGCCGGAGGAAGAAGACAATCACCGGCAAGGCGAGGAGAAGGGGGAGAGAGCGCAGGTGGACGGATGAAGGGAGGATATCCTCCAGCAGGCCCCGGTTGGCCGTCAGGGCGAAGTAGGCGGCGGCGATGAGGGCGGCCGAAAGCAGGTTGACGACCTGGTAGAGGGCGACGCTGGCGACGGTGGCTTCGGGGCGCAGGCCCTGCCGATGGGCCAACACCGTCATCCCTAGCGGCTGCCAGACATTGCCGGGGATGTAGCGCATGATGGCGCTGACGAACCAGATGCGGAAGCCCATGCTGAAGCCGATGTGGCCACCCAACAGCCGCACCAGCCGTCGCCAGATCACGATCTCGAACAGCCAACTCACCCCCAGGGCCAGGACAGAAGGGATCAGCCAGACTGGGCGCACATGCCAGGAAAAGGTGCGCAGCTCATCCCACTGACTCCACACCAGCAAGGCCATGAAGATCAAGGCCAACAGCAGGAAAAACACCTGGGCGGGCCGTCGCAACCGTGAAAGCATGGGGGCATTCTACACCAGCCCGGCGAGGTTGTGGAAAGGGCGCAGGGAAACGATACGCGCATCCGTGCACGCGTGCCCGTCGCGACCCGCCGCCGCCTCTCTACGTAATGCACTCCATAAACACACACCGTCGCCCACTGCCCACTGACTACTGACTCTGACTACTGCCCACTGACCACTGCCCCCTGCCCCCCCGGAGTCCTCCCTTGTCCTGTCTCGGCAACCTCATCTGGCTCATCTTCGGCGGCTTCTTCGCCGGGCTGGGCTACATCATCGGCGGGCTGCTGCTCTGCCTCACCATCATCGGCATCCCCTTCGGCGTCCAGTCGATCAAACTGGGCGTCGCCACCTTCGCGCCCTTTGGCAAGGCCATCGTCGAAACCGGCGACCCCTGGAGCGGCGCCAACCTGCTGCTCAACCTCCTCTGGGCCGTCCTCTTTGGCTGGGAGATCACCGTCGTTCACCTGACCGCGGCCCTCATCCTGGCCATCAGCATCATCGGCCTTCCCTTTGCCAAACAACATCTCAAACTGATCCCCCTGGCCCTGCTGCCCTTTGGTCGCGACCTGGTCTGAACCTCAGCCCACCACCCGCACGGTGCGCACCCATTTCACCTGTTTCAAAGCATCATCGCTTTCGCCGGGGACGATCAGCCGCACCATGCCCCGCTGTCGCGTCATCATCACGCCGTCGATGGCAAAGGCAAGCAGGATCGGCCCACCTCCGCCCTCCCCCTCAATCTCGCGCCTGTGCAAACGCGTCCCAAAGCCGTCCTCGCCGAGGACCTCCACCTGCGCCCAGACATCCCCTGGCGACAGGTGGGCGGCCAACAGGTCTCGCAACAGCGCCCCGCCAAAGGCAAACGGCCCCGAGGTCCCATGTCCGGTGCTGACGATGAAACAGCCGGCCGCCGTCGCGCCCGGCAGCTGGCGCAGGTCGGCTACCGTCACAACCCGCTCGCTGCCACCAGGCAACAGCAGGCGAAAGGTGGGGTCGTCGGACGGCGGGCTGGGGTTGGGGTCATGCGGGTGGGGCGAGGGAGGATCGTGCATGGCCGGGCAGTGTAGCATGTCCCGCGGCCAGATCGACAACAGCAGCGCCTACGGATTTCGACGCTGCTTGTGCTACAATGACATCGCTGTATGGTTCAAATCCTCAATTCTCCGGTGGAGTCTTAGCAAAGATGCGTACCACATGGTTCCGTTGGTTGGCGCTGGCAGTGTTGCTGATGCTGGCAACCATCCTGCCTGCGGCGGCCCAAGAAAAGACACTCTTCTGGGAACGGTTCGACGTCGACATCAACGTCAACACCGATGGCAGCTTCGATGTCGCTGAATCGCAACGGATCGTCTTTACGAGCGGCACGTTCACCTTTGGCTATCGCAGCATCGACACCCGCCTGCTAGAGAACATCACCGATATCCAGGTGCAGGACGAGACCGGCTACTATGTCGAGAACGCCAGCGAGTTGCCGGGCACCTTCACCGTCAGCGACACAGGCAGCAGCGTTGGCATTCGCTGGTATTTCGAGCCAGCCGCCGACGAGACCCGCAGCTTCATCATCAGCTACCGGGTTCTGGGGGGATTGCGCTACTACGAGGGCGGCGACCAGATTTGGTGGCAGGCGGTGTATGGCGACCGGGCTTTCCCGGTCAACGAGAGCGTCGTCACCATCCATGTGCCGGCGTCGGCCGAGATCCAAAACCTGGACACCTACTTCACCCAGGCTGCGATCGAAAAACTGGACGCCCAGACCGCCCGCTTCACCACCAACGAGCGCATCCCTTCCAACCAGGCGCTCGAGGTGCGCGCCCAGTTCACACACGGCGTGGTGGCCGGCGCGCCCGCTGCCTGGCAAGCGGCCGAAGACGCGCGCGCGGCCCAGGCCGAAGCCCAGCAGGCCGCTCAAGAGCGCTGGGGACCGGTGGCCGATACGCTTGGGCTGGCCGTTTCGCTCATGCTCCTGCTGCTGGCACCCATCGGCCTCTATCTGGCCTGGTACCTGCGCGGGCGCGACGCCCCCACCGATTTCGCCGCCGAGTACCTGCCGGAGCCGCCCTCTGACATGCGTCCCGGCCTGGTGGGTTCACTGCTAGACGAGCGCGCCGATATGGAGGACATCCTGGCTACGCTGGTCGATCTGGCCCGCCGCGGCTACGTGCGCATGCAGGAGTTGGCGCCCGGCAAGC
This sequence comes from Caldilineales bacterium, assembly GCA_019695115.1. GTDB lineage: Bacteria > Chloroflexota > Anaerolineae > J102 > J102 > SSF26. Next base: position 15,248 of record JAIBAP010000060.1, read on the forward strand.
CCGACCTCTCCGGTCAGGGAGCGTCTGATTTCCAGTACACCTTGCTGAAGCAACCTGACGAGGAGTTGAAGGGATATGAAAAACTCCTGCTTACCTCACTGTTCGGCGATCATCAGGAGCGCAAGCTCTCGGATCTGAAGACGAAATTCTACGTCCACCTGCCCAAGCTCAAGGCGTCGTTGTACGAAGAAGTGGCGAGCGCCGGCCTGTTCATTGCCAACCCTGATCGCGTGCGCAATCGTTGGACGGTGTATGGCGTCGTGGCGCTGCTTGGCGCCGTCGCCTTTGCCTGCGCCGGGACGGCGGCGCTTTCCTCCTACACCGATTTCGCCCTCTGCTTGCCGCTTGGCCCGGCCATCTTTGCCTTTGGTCTCTTCTTCCTGGCCCGCTACATGCCCCGCAAGACGGCGGCGGGGGCCGAGCAAGCTGCCCGCTGGAAGGCCTTCCGCACCTACCTCACCCAAATCGATCGCCACACCGACCTGGCCCGCGCCACCGAGCTTTTCGACCGTTACCTCCCCTATGCCATTGCCCTCGGCCTGGAAAAGGAATACATCCGCAAGTGGGCAAACGTGCCTGTCGCCTCGACGCCGCCCTGGTATGTGCCCTATCCCCGCCCCTACTACGACCCCTATCGCGGTTACGGCTCCCCCCGCGGCCCCATCCGCGCCGGCGCGGCCCCGGCCCCTGGCCCTGCGCCTCGTCCGGCGGAGCAGGGAAGCGGCATGGGCGGGTTGGGCGATGCCAGCCGGGGCATGGCCGGCGGCCTGGCGAGTATGAGCTCGGGCCTGAGCACCATGCTCTCGAGCGCCGCCTCCACCCTCACCAGCCGGCCGACGCCCCCCAGCAGCGGTTGGACGTCCAGCGGTGGCCACGGCGGCGGTGGGTGGAGCGGCGGTGGGTGGAGCGGCGGCGGCGGCGGCGGTGGTGGCGGCGGTGGCGGTGGAGGAGGCGGTTTTGGCTGATAACAACCAATAACCAATAACTAATAACCGGTTATTGGTTATTGGTTATTGGTTATTGGTTAGCGATAGTTCGACGACCTTCTGCATATTTGCATCATTCGCTCAGGAATCTCGCTTTATGAACACAGGACGCATCGTTGGCATTATCCTCATCGTCTTGGCGGCCGCCATCCTGGTCGTAGCCGGGGCCTGGCTGCTGACCGCAGGCGCCACTGAAGGCAGTGCTTCGGCCGGCGGACAGGTGCTTGGCTTTGCCCTGGTCTTCATCTTTCTCTTCTTGCCCCTGGCCGCAGTTGGCGTCTATTTGCTCATGCAGGGGCGCGGCGAGGAAGCGCAGATGGCAAAAGCCCGCCAGGAGCGCAAGCTCCTCAACATGGTGCTGACGCAAGGCAAGGTCCGGCTGGACGAGGTGGCCGTCGAACTGAATCTGACCCGTGACGAGGTCGAGGACACCGTGCGCGACCTCGTTGGCAAACAACTTTTCACCGGCGCCGTCAATTGGAAGGAGGGCTTACTCTATTCCAAGGAGGCGGCCCAACTCAAAGCCGACCGCAAGTGCCCCAACTGCGGCGGCGAACTCCAGCTGGCAGGCAAGGGCGTCATCCAGTGCCCTTACTGCGGCTCAGAAGTTTTCATGCATCTGGCATAGGCGGCAGGTCGCAGGTGGCAGGTCGCAGGCGGCAGGTCGCAGGCGGCCAGCCTATTCCACCACCTCAGACATCCAGCCTCGCCGAAGCCAGAACACGGAACACGGAACACGCAACACACCCAACCCATCCACTTCTCTCGGAGGAATACAGCCATGAGTCTTGCTGATAGCGCCAAGAGCGGCCTCACTGCCGCCGGTGGTCTTCTCGACAAACTTCCCGTCATCGGCGCCTACCGCGCCAAAGAGATGCGCCGCGAGGCCGACAAACGCCTGCGCGAGACCGTCGCCCGGCGCCTGGAATCCTACCGCCGCAAGCTGACCGGCATGGAGCGAGATCTGGTCTCGGCCGGCCGGCTACGCAGCCTGCCTGACCTGGAACGGGCCGTCGGCCGGCTCCAGCTTCTGATCGACCGCATCCGCACCGCCGCCTATGGCTACGCCCCCTTCTTCGACCTCAACAAGGTGCGCGAGCCTGAACTCGAACGACTGATCGGCTTCGACCAGGCCATCGGCGAAAAAGTCGACGAGATCAACACCCGCATCGAGGCGTTGAACGCCGCCATGCAAACGGGCGAGGGCCACCAGAAGGCGCTGGATGAACTGATGGACGCTCTCAACGCCCTGCACGCTGATTTCGACCAACGCTCACAGGCCATGATCGGCGCCGCCGTCAGCCCGGCGATGCCCGACCCCAGCCTTGACGCTCTCCCTTCCCCCGACGCCGGCCACTAACCCATCCACCTGCACCTCCCAAAGGAGAAAACCACCATGCCACGGATCTTCGACATCGTTCAGGCGCCCAACCAGCGACCTGACCAACTCGTTCTGCGCGTCCCCGAAAAGGACTGGGGCGATATCCGCCTGGGTTCGCAACTCGTCGTCGGCGAAAGCCAGAACGCCGTTTTCTTCCGCGACGGCAAAGCCCTGGACACCTTCCATGCCGGACGCCACACTCTCACCACCGCCAACATCCCGCTGCTGATCAACCTGCTTGGCAAGTTGTTCAAAAGCGAATCGCCTTTCAAGGCCTCGGTCTACTTCGTCAACATGGTCGATCTGCTCGACCAGAAATGGGGCACCTCCGAACCGATCGCCCTGCGCGACAAAGACCTGGGCATGGTGCGGCTGCGCGGCTTCGGCTCCTACTCGATGGCCGTCAGTGACGCCCAGCGTTTCGTCGCCCAGATCGTCGGGCAGCGCGGCTTCTACAACACCAGCGAGATCAGCGACTGGCTGCGCGGGCAGATCGTCTCCGCTTTCGCCGACCTGCTGGGCAGCACCCAGGCCGGCCTCTTCGACCTGCCTGCCCTCACCGATGAACTGAGTGTCGGGCTGAAGGCCAAAGTCGCGGAATCGTTCGAGCAGGTGGGCATCACCCTTAAACAACTCTTCCTGCAATCGGTGAGCGCCACCGAAGAAACGGTCAAGGCGATCGACGAGCGGGCGCAGATGGGCGCCATCGGCGACATGGACGCCTATCTGCGCTTCAAGGCGGCGCGAGCGATGGGCGATGCCGCCGCAGCCACGGGCCAGGGCGGCGGCACGGGCAGCGACTTGGTGGGGGCAGGGGTCGGCCTGGGCGCAGGCATGGGGCTGGGCGGGGGCATGGGGGCGATCATCGCCCAGGCCATGGCCGGCGCCACCCAACCCCGGCCGCAGACCGCCAGCGCCGCCCCGGCCAATCCCACCACCCCGGCCGAAATCCAGGCCCTGCTCGACAACCTGGACATGCGCCTGGCCAACGGTGAGATCAGCGAGGCAACCTACAACACGCTTGCTGCCAAATGGCAAAAGCGCCTGGCGGACATGAGCTAGACGCGCCCCGGCTGACCGGGTGTGTCATTCGTCTCGGCGGCAAACTCGATCGAGTTTGCCGCCGAGAAATTCTCCCCCCTTTGCACCTGCCCTTTCACCTTTCCAGCCAATGCCCTCCCCCGCTGACGACGCCCCCAGCCAGGCCCCCTATGCCTGCCACATCTTTCTCTGCGTGGGCGAATACTGCGACCCCCAGCGCCGTAGCCCGGCCCTCTGGCGCACCCTCAGCCGCGAACTGGGCGATCTGGGAAAATACGACAACCCCCTGCGCGTCAAACGCAGCCTCACCTCGTGCCTGGGTGTGTGCTACAACGGGCCGCTGATGGTCGTTTACCCGGAGGGGATCTGGTACCACAGCGTCGATGAGGCCGTGCTTCGGCGCATCATCCACGAGCACCTGGCGGAGGGCCGCCCGGTGGAGGAGTACATCTTTCATCGCCTGGAAGACAACCCCTTCCTGGATGCCTCCGCCGACGGCGAGGCTGCTGCGTAAGTTTGCGCCAGGCCGGGCATTCGGCTATAATCGAAAGCTAATGGGTGGTTAGCTCAGGTGGCTAGAGCGCATGCTTGACATGCATGAGGTCACAAGTTCAAGTCTTGTACCGCCCACTTTTCATCATAAGTAACACGCTGATCGGGACGAGTAACAGGCGCTGTCATGCCAGAGAGTGGAGGCCACCGGCTGAAAGCCTCCACCATACCAGCCCTGCCAAAACCCCCCGTGAGTGAAAAGGGGAACGGCCACACGCCCACTAACCTTTTCCGGCTGGCCCCGTTAACGGCCCCCAGAGATGACCGGCAAAGGCCGGTCGAATTGGGTGGAACCACGCGGCCCTGCGTCCCAATGGATGGCAGGGCTTTTGTTTTGCCCCCAACGTACTTTGTCAACCGCATACATCCCAAACAACAACTTTGACTTCTTTTCCCAGTTTAGGTATGATAGCTTACTGACCTGTCACGCATCCATCCGCACCTTTCCCCGGCATCGACTCAACCCGGCCGTCCCAGTTCACTGGTAGTCTCGCCCGGCCCTCGGTTGAAGAAGTGACCGGGGCGATGGCCGTTGCCCGGTCAGCCGGCCGATCGTCGGTTTCGGTCACAGCAAACGTCGCTCCACTTCCTCCAGCACCGAGTCGATAGACGATGAACGGTCGCCCCGCCGCTTCGAGGCGCTGCCATGATGACCTTCGGGTGCGAAGCCCGGTCTTCGCTCTGCAGGCCGCTCGCTCCATGCCGGGGGCATCCAGCCCGGCGCATGGCGGGCCGGATAGGCGGCGTTGCGCGAGTCGAACGTGGCGCTCTCGAGTTGCACCCCGGCCTGCACCAGCAGATACTCGGCCCAGCGCGCCTGGCGTTGCTTGACATGGAAATACATGCAGCGGGCGTCGTGTGTGCGACCGAAGATGGCGATGCCGTACTTCTTCAGCAGCGCCTCGACTTCGTTCAGGCTGTAGGCGCCAGCGCGAGGGATGGCAAAGGTGTGCGTGTTGGTCATGAACAGGCTGCTGACCAGTTCGGCGGCGAAACCGGCCAGACCGTCCTTGCGGGCCTGACCGTAATCGCCATGTCGCAGCGACATGACCCAGCCTTCGATGCGATCGAGGTAGTTGAGATGGCCGAGAAGGTCATCGATGATGCCGCTCATGTTGCCTCCAAGATCATAGGAATGGTGCCGAGAGTATACAGAACATATGTTCTATTCTGCAAATCGTCCAGAGCGCCGATGTGGGCGGCGCGGCGCCTGGAAACGGCTGCGTCAGCCAGGCAACTGCTGCGATAGCCAGCAGGAGGCGTATCGTGGAAGAGACGATCAGAACTTTTGGCGAGCGCATTTTCGATATGTCCGGCTACATTGTGTTGGGCCTGGCGCTGCTCGGTCTGGCCGGCTATTTTCAGCGACTGTATGCCAGCGGCAAGAAGAACTATGACAAGATGTGGGCGCCGGTTGCCCCCACCTTGGAAGCCAGGCCGTCGCCGATCGATCAAGTCGTCAAGGGTGGGATGGGATGTGTGCAGGCAGTGATCGCCATTTTCTTAGTTCTCATTGCTCTTTTCTTGGCCTTCGATGCCATGTTCAATCGCTTCGAGTTTCTCTTCTCCATCCTGAATGGAACCCAATGAGTCTGGCAGGTGCATGATGTCAAGTCAATCCGGTCAATCCGCCGACAGTCCCTACGACGAGTACTATCGTCTTCGCCATTCCGCTGCCCATGTCATGGCGCAGGCCGTGTTGGAACGCTTCCCTCAGGCCAAGATCGCCATCGGCCCCCCAATCAAGGAGGGGTTTTACTACGATTTCGATCTGGGCCGTGAGGTTGACGGCAGCCTGCGCACTTTCACGCCCGAAGACCTTGAAGCGATCGAGAAGCGTATGCGACAGATCGTGTCCGGGCGGCATCCCTTTTCCAAGCGCGTCGTTGCAGCCGACGAAGCGCGGGCCCTGTTCGCCGGGCAACCGTACAAGATCGAGTTGATCGATGGCCTGGCAGCAGGCGGCGTCGATGAATATGGCGAGCGGGTCGAGGGCGCGGTCGAGATCTCGACCTATCGCCAGGATACGTTCGAGGACCTGTGCCGGGGTCCGCACGTCGAGCACACGGGTCAGATTCCACCGGACGGGTTCAAGCTGCTGCAGGTGGCCGGCGCCTACTGGCGCGGCGACGAAAAGCGCCCGATGCTCCAACGTATCTACGGCACGGCCTGGAAAAACAAGAAGGAATTGGACGCCTATCTTCAGCGTCTGGAAGAAGCGCGGCTGCGCGACCACCGCAAGCTGGGCAAGGAACTGGATCTGTTCAGCACCAACCACGAGATGGTGGGCGGTGGGCTGATCCTGTGGCACCCCAAGGGCGGGTTGATGCGCTATCTGGCCGAGGAGCATTCCAAGAAGATGCACCTGGAGGGCGGCTACCAATTCGTCTATACGCCGCACATCGGGCGTTCGGTGCTTTGGGAAACGAGCGGGCATCTCGGTTTCTACAAGGAGAATATGTACTCGCCCATCGACATCGAGGGCCAGGAGTACTATCTGAAGCCGATGAACTGCCCCTTCCACTGCCATATCTTCAAGAGCAGTGTGCGTTCGTATCGCGACCTGCCGATGCGGCTGGCAGAATGGGGGACGGTGTATCGTTTCGAGCGGTCGGGTGTGTTGCACGGGCTGACGCGTGTGCGCGGGTTCACGCAGGACGACGCCCATCTGTTCTGCTCACCCGAACAAATGCCAGAAGAGATCGACAAAGTGCTGGCCTTTAGTATTGGCCTGCTGCGTGACTTCGGTTTCGACAAGTTCCAGATGTACCTCAGCACGCGTCCAGCCAAGCGCGTCGGCGATGAATCGAAGTGGGATGCAGCGGAGTCGGCGCTGCTGAATGCCATCCAGCGTTCAGGCCATCCCTATGCCATCCATGAGGGCGACGGCGCCTTTTACGGACCCAAGATCGACATCTATGTCACGGACGCGCTGGAACGGCCCTGGCAGCTCAGCACCATCCAGTTCGATTTCAACATGGCAGAGCGTTTCGAATTGGCCTACGTCGGCGCGGACGGCGGCCAGCACCGGCCCTATATGATCCATCGCGCCCTGATGGGCAGCATGGAGCGTTTCTTTGGCGTCTTGATCGAACACTACGGCGGCAATTTCCCGGTCTGGCTGACGCCCGTGCAAGCGAAGGTCATCCCCATCACCAGCGAGCAGAACGACTACGCCGTTCAGGTCGCGGGCCAGCTGGCAGCGGCAGGGCTGCGGGTCGAGGTCGATGAGGGTGAGGAGCGGATGAACGCCAAGATCCGCAACGCCCAACTGCAAAAAATCCCCTACATGCTCGTCCTGGGCGGGCAGGAGATGGCAGCCGAGACGGTCAATGTCCGGCTGCGCAGCGGCGAGCGGGCCGGCACGATGTCGGTTGCCGATTTCACAAGCCTTGTTCAAGAGGCGGTGGCGAAGCGGGTTGCTATCTGAACGTGTCTCTGTCCACACCTGTCAGGTCGAGTGAAGCGCGGCAGCTGGGCCGTGCGTCTGCGCCGAAGACCTGACAGGTGCGGAAGTGGCGCGTCGATTTGGCGTTTTCGAGAGCATTGTGCTATTCTCCTCCGTCGCAACGGAAGTTGTTGCGATTCTGGTCGCGCGTGAGCGCGACCTCATTTGTACCACTCAAGCGAGGAACACAATCGTTCGACGAGTTGAACAGACATCCCAACAGACAGCGGGCGTTCGCATCAATGAACGCATTCGCGTCCCCGAAGTGCGAGTCATCGATGAAAATGGCGTGCAGTTGGGGATCATGCCGCCAGCCGAGGCGCTTAGGTTAGCCGTTGCTCGCGAGTTGGACCTGGTCGAGGTGGCGCCGGGCGCGCAACCGCCCGTCTGCCGTCTGATGAACTTTGGCAAGTATCAATACGAGCAAACGAAGCGCGAACGGCAGGCGCGGCGGGCGCAGAAGCAGATCGAGGTCAAGGAGGTGCGTCTGCGCCCCAAGACCGGTGATCATGACACCGAAGTGCGGATGCGGCAGGCGCGCAGGTTCCTGGAGGATGGCAACAAGGTCAAGGTGCGTGTGCGCTTCCGTGGCCGCGAGATTTACCATCCCGAATTGGCGACCGAGATCTTGGCCGAGTTCGCGCAGCGGCTGGCCGATGTGGGTCAGGTCGAGCAGCAGGCCAATATGGAAGGGCCGAGTATGCTGATGATCATGGCGCCGCTGCCCAGCAAACACAAGTAGTCCCGTCTGCGCGGTCATTCCCCTCGCGCATTTCTGTTCCAAACTACATAACATCACAAAGAGGGTGCTTCGCCGGGTTCGTCCCCGCGTTCGTTGCTCCCTCTTTATTTGTCAGGAGTTTTCATATCATGCCGAAAATCAAGACCTACAAAGGCGCAGCCAAACGGTTCACCGTTTCTGCCAATGGCAAACTTCGCCGCATCCACCAGGGCAAAGGCCATCTGAAGCGCCGCACGCCCAAGCGCACCAAGCGCCAGTTCGATAAATTGATGACCGATGAGCTGCGCACCCACAAGACGATGGTGCAGCGTTTGGCGCCGTATCTGAAGAACGACTGAGGTTTATTGCTGCCATGACCCGTATCAAACGCGGCGTGACAACGCACGCCCGCCACAAAAAAGTCCTCAAATTCACTTCCGGGCACTTTGGCGCCCGCCATCGCCTCTATCGGGTGGCGAATGAATCGATGATTCACGCCCGCGTTTATGCCTACCGCGACCGCCGCAACCGCAAGCGCGAGTTCCGGCGGCTGTGGATCACCCGCATCAACGCCGCCAGCCGACTGCAGGGCCTGAGCTACAGCCGGCTGATGAACGGCCTCAAGCGGGCCGACGTCCATCTCGACCGCAAGATCCTGGCTGATCTGGCCGTGCGCGAGCCGCAGGCTTTTGCGGCCGTGGCCGATGTGGCGAAGGTGGCGTTGAGTTCGTGACGGCTGAGGCGTGAAGTTTGTGCGTCAGCCTGGCGCGGTGCGCGTTGCAGCGCTTGCGCCTGCCAGACGTGTGGGCGGCCGGTATGACCGACCTCATCACCAGCCCCGCCAATCCTCGCTATAAGCTGGCCCGCTCGCTGCTCAGCCGGCGGGGCCGCTACAAACACCGCCGCCTGTTGCTCGAAGGCGTGCGGCTCATCGATGACAGTATCAGCGCCGGTTTTCCACCGGCGCTGGTCTTTTTCGATGCCGAGGCGCTGGGCCGGCAGGCCGGCCTGGACGAGTTGCTAAAGCGAGCGACCTCGTCCGGGGCGGAGGTGTGGGCGTTGGCTCCCACGCTGCTGGCCGAGTTGGTCGAGACGATGTCGCCGCAGGGGGTGGCGGCGGTGGGGCCGTGGCCGGGATTGCAGCCAGGGAGCCAGGGCCTGAGTGTGCTGGTCGATGGTTTGCAGGACCCTGGCAATCTGGGCGCGCTGTTGCGGACGGCGGCGGCGGCGGGCGCCGATCAGGTGATCCTGCTGCCAGGTGTAACCGATGCCTGGGCGCCGCGGGTGTTGCGGGCGGGGATGGGGGCGCACTATCGCCTGGCCATTCGGCAGGCGCGGGGGCTGGCCGAGGCCGAGGCATGGATCGGGCAGGCGCAGCGGCTGTTGGCAGCGGCAGGCGCGCCTGAGCTGTACACCGAGGTGGATTGGACTCTGCCGAGCTTGCTGATCGTTGGCGGCGAGGCGCACGGGGCCAGGGTTACGGCCGGCTGGCCGGGCGTCCACCCCATCGCTATCCCCATGGCGGCGGGGGTGGAGTCGTTGAACGCGGCCATGGCGGCCGGGGTGATGTTGTTCGAGGCGAGGAGGCAGAGGGGGAGGAACGACTGAAGTCGTTACTACAAGGCTTACTACTATGAGACAAGGTGGAGGGTTAGCGCCGGGCGATGCACAGGAGTGATTGGCCCACGGGCGCGTCCCAGAGGCGGCGGAGGAGGCGTTCACTGGCGACAAAGAACGGGGCCAGGCGGTTGAACCAGGCGAGTTGACCCTGTGGAAGCAGGTTGCGCTTGAGAACGCGGCTGTTGAGCCACCAGCCGGGGATGCCGGCCAGGTTGAGATAGCCCAGGCGTTCGATGCTGAGGCCGGCCTCCAGGACTTGGCGGCGCAGGCCGGCCAGGTCGTAGCGCCGGAAATGGCCCAGGGCGGTGTCGAGGCTGCCATACATGTAGCCGCCTGCCGGCACAAAGAGCAGCAGCCGCCCGCCGTCGATCAGGACATCGCGCATGTGGGCCAGGGCGATCTGGTCGGCGCGGATGTGTTCGAGCACGTTCAGGCAGAGGACGGTGTCGAAGGCGCAGGCGCGGAGATCCGGCAGGAGGTCGGGGTCGGTGATGTCGCCGAGTTGGGCAAGGACGTTGTCGTGGCGAAGATGGCGGCGTCGCGTCAGTTCGACGCTGGCCGGGAGCATGTCCAGCCCCACAAGTAGTTCGCGATCGACGAAGTACTCACTCATGTTGCCGATGCCGCAGCCGACTTCGAGCAGGCGTTGGCCGGCATAGGGGGCGATCTCTTCGTAGATCCAATCGTTGTAGCGGCCAACCGTGGCCATTCGGCGCAGGGTTTCGACGCCGATGGGGTCATCGGCGGCGGCGGTGGCGAGAAGGTCGTGGTGGGCGGCGATGGCGTCGATGGTCATGCAAGGGAGGCTGAGGCGATGATGCGGTCAGGAGCCAGGCCGGTTTAGCAGCCGCGGCAGGAAGAGGAAGGCGGCGACGGCCAGGGCAGTGATGGCGGCGATGAGGACGGCGCCGGCGGCGGTGTCTTTGGCAACTTTGGCCAGGGGATGATGGTCGGCGCTGATGCGGTCGAGCGCGGCTTCGACGGCGGTGTTCAGGGCCTCGGAGGCGAGGACGAAGCCGATGGTAAGGGCGAGGATGGCCCACTCGGCGGCGCTGAGGCCCAGCCAGAGCGCCAGGCACACCGCCAGCAGGGTCAGGGTCAGGTGGATGCGGGCGTTGCGCTGGCTGCGAAAGAGGTGGCGCAGACCGGCGCCGGCATGGCCAAAAGAGCGGAAAAAGGCGCGGTGGGAGGGCAAAGGCGGACGATCAGGCATTGCAGAGGCGGCGGAGGAGGCGAAGGTCGCGCAAGATGGCGTCCTGGCGGGCCCACATGATAGCCTCTTCGTCGGCTTCGGCGTGGTCGTAGCCCAACAGGTGGAGGGCGCCGTGGACGGCCAGCAGGTCGAGTTCGTCGCCTACCTCGCGGCCCAGGGCCTCGGCCTGGCGTTGTGTGAAGGGAAAGGCGATGATGATGTCGCCCAGGTAGGGGGCGGCATCAGGGGGCAGGACGAAGCCCGAGTTTGACTCATCCTCGGCGGGGAAGCTGAGGACGTCGGTGGGGCCGTCCTGACCGAGAAAACGCCGGTTGAGGTCGGTGATGGCGGCGTCGTCGGCGATCAGCAGGGTGACGTCGCCGGAGGCGTGTTCTTGTTCGAGGACGGTCTCCAGAGCCAGTTCCAGACGAGCGGCCGAGACGAGACCCCTGAATGGCTCCAGGATTTCGATGCTGATGGGCATGGCGAGGGCTGCTAGGGGGCGGGGACGAGGGGGGCGGGGGCAAGCGTGGGTGTGGGCGTCAGCGGGCGGGCGGGCGGGTTGTCGGGGTAGCGCACGCGGGGGTGGTGGATGCCCTTGAGCACGCGCCCGAAGGCTTCGGAGATGCGGGCCAGGTCGCTGAGGGTCAGCCCCGAATCCTCCAGCTGGCCCAGCATCAGGCGGCGACTGACTACGCTTTGGATCAGGTCAGCCATTTCTTGGGGGGTGCGCGGGCTCATGGCCCGCACGGTGGCTTCGCAGCCGTCGGCCAGCATGAGGACAGCGGTTTCGCGGCTGCGCGGCTTGGGGCCAGCGTAGCGAAAAGCGTTCTCGTCCACATCTTCGGGCGCGCTTGCTTCCTGGCAGGCCTGGTGATAGAAGTATTCGACGCGGGTGGTGCCGTGGTGTTCGCGGATGAAGTCGATGATCGGACGGGGCAGTTTGTATTTCTTGGCCAGTTCGACGCCGTCGGCGACATGGCTGATGATGATGCGGGCGCTGGTGTAGGGGTCCAGGCGCTCGTGCGGGTTGACGCTTTCGGTGTAGTTCTCGATGAAGAAGTAGGGGCGCACGGTCTTGCCGACATCGTGGTAATAGGCGCCCACACGGGCCAGCAGGGCGTCGGCGCCGATGGCCGTAGCCGCTTCCTCGACCATGTTGCCGACGATGAGGGTGTGATAGTAGGTGCCCGGCGCCTTGAGCAGGAGCTGGCGCAGCAGGGGGTGGGTGGGGCGAGAGAGATCGAGGAGTTGGAGGCTGGTGGTCAGGCCGAGCACCTGGCCCAGCAGATAGAAGATGACGAGGGTGAAGCTGCTGGCAAAGATGCCGTTGACGATGGCGGCGGTGGTCAGTTCCAGCAGGCCGCTGGTGTTGGCCACTTTGAGCAGGGGGAGGCGGAAGATGGTGAGCGCCGCCAGGTTGGCCAGGACGATCCAGGCGCCGGCGCGGGCAAAAGCATTGAGTCGCTCGGCCCGCCCTAACGCCAGGGTTCCGGCCAGGGCGCCGCCGACGGCATACACGGTCACCTCCACCTCGCCGCCCGTAAAGACAAGGATGAGAATGCCAGCAACCAATGTCGTCATCGTGGCCAGGGGCAGATCGATCAGGGCGCCGATCAGCATGGTCATGGCCGCCAACGGAAACAGGTAGGCCACTACCGTGGGCAGCGGCGTCATGATTTTGGCCAGGAAGATGAAGCTGACGATACAGGCGCCCAAGAGCAGCACGCGCAGGCCCTCGACCCAGAACAAGCGCAGCCGGGCGTCTACAAAGGCGACCAGGAGGCCGGTGATGAACAGGCTGAGCACGGCGGCGGCGGCGTAGTTGTGCCAGGTGCGGGTGCTTTGCAGCAGGTTGAGCGCGCTCAGGGCCTCGATGTCCAGGGCTTCGACGCGGTCGCCGGCGCGGACGATGGTCTCGCCAGCGGCGATGGTTCGTTCCACCGGCTGGACGTGGGCGGCGGCTTCGGCTCTGGCGGCCTCGGTGCGTTCGGCGTTGTAGACGGAATTGGGCCGGATCAGCCCCTGCACCAGGACGCTGACGATGCCGGCTTCGGCATCGCTGAGGCCAAACCCGACCAGGCTGGGCACCGATCGCTGCACCGTCTGCAACTCACCCTCGCGGATGAGGCTGCGCATGGCAGCATCGAGCACGCGCACGGTTTCTTCGGCCACGATCGGCCAGCGTTGGTCGGGAATGGAAAGGATGGCGGCGGCGATAGCTTCGTCGATGGGGGCGGGGGCGATGGCCTGTAGCCAGGCGATCTTCTGTTCGTCGCTGGCCAGGGCATCGCCGCGCACCTGTTTGATGAAATCGAGCACCTGCACAGCCAGGGTGAGCTGTTGGCGGGCGACGCGTGTCTGGGGAGGATCATAGATCTTGGCCACGCCGGCCGAGGCTCGCGCCCTGGCTTCGTCGGTCAGGATGGGGCTGGTGTAGGTGGTGGGCTGGGGGGCGCGGAGGTCGATCGGGCTGATGTCGCCGGTCTGGATGGTGAGATTGCCGGCCAGGGGCCAATCGACGACTTGGGCGATGAAGATGGCGACGGCGACGGCTGCGGCAAAGAAGGCCACATGCCAACGCCCGCGCCAACGCCCAGGGTCGCGACTCCAGCGGGCGAGGAAACCCTCGCCCGGCGAGGGCGCTTCGGTGGCGGCCATCATCAGCGGCTGGGGGTCGGTCACGGCTCAGGTTCCGCTCAGGAGTTCCTTCACGATCTGGTTGACCAGGCGACCATCCGCCCGCCCGGCCAGCTGCGGCATGAGTTTGGACATCACTTTGCCCATATCGCGCGGCCCGGTTGCGCCCAACTCGGCGATGATGGCGGCAGCCGCCTGCCGGATGGCGTCGGCGTCCAGGCTGGCGGGCAGGTAGGCGGTGATCACAGCCATCTCGGCCTCTTCGGCCGCGGCCAGGTCGGGGCGATTGCCCTGCTGGAAGGCGGCGATGCTGTCCTGGCGCTGCTTGAGTTCTTTGCGCAGGACGGCGATGATCTCGGCATCGCTCAGGGTGTGGCCGTCTTCCTGTTTTTCCAGGCGGGTGATGGCGGCTTTGACGCCGCGCAGGGTGAGTTTTTTGGTTTCGTCGCCGCTTCTCATGGCGGCCTTGAGGTCAGCGTTGAGGGTGTCGAGCAGGGTCATGGTCGGCTCATTTGAGGACGTAGTAGGTGGCGCGTTTTTCGCCGATCTTGAGCAGGAGACCGCGATCGACCAGATCGGCCAGGTCGCGACGCAGGGTTTCGGGGCTGGCGTCGGGGCAGAGCGACTGGTAGTCGCTGTTGGTGATGCGGCGATTGGTCTGGAGGAAGGTGAGGGCTTGTTCCTGGCGTGGGTTCAGGTTCAGGTGTGGCCATAGGCCCTGGGGTGGGGGGGCGCCGATCAGTTCGAGGCCGTGGCCGAAGATGGTCACCCGGAAACCGGCGGCGGTTTCGGCAAAGACCGGTCGGGGGAGTCCCTCGCGCTCGCAGGCGGCGATCATGCGGTCGATGCCATAGCCCAGGCGTTCGATGAAGCCCATCTCGGCCAATACCTGGACGATGGCGGCGTTGCGGCTGAAGCGTTCGTCGATCAGGTTTTGCAGGGTGACGTGGCCAGCCAGACGGCCGGGCGAGTAGACTTCCAGCCGGTCGCTGAACATGAGGACGCGGGTATCGTCGCCGCGGATGCCGTAGTCGCGGTGGGCGATGGCGTTGACGATGGCCTCGCGCACGACGGCGATAGGGTATTCGGGGATCTCCTCGCGGGCCAGGCCGCGCAAGCGGGCGCCGCGCCGCATGTTGGCAGCCACAAAAGCCTCGGCGCGCCGGATTTGTTCGGGCAGGACGCCGTTCACATCCTCGCGCACGTAGGCGTCGGTCATGGTCTGGCTGGCGTAGCGCACACAGGTGATGGTGGCGCCGCGCAGCCATCGCTGCGGTTCGCGGCCAAAGAGGAGCAGACCGGCGATGGTGGGGCGCAGCTGTGGGGCGGAGTCGACCAGGCAGCCGCGGTTGAGCAGCAGGGCGGTGGGGCTGCGACCGGCAGCCGACGAGAGAAGATCCTGGTAGGCGGCGATGCGGTCGGGGTCGAGGTCGTCTTTGCTGGCGTCGTCCGGGGTCTGGGCTTCGAAGCTGGCCTGGCTGCGGTTGAGCAGCAACCGTCTCAGTTCATCGGCCGGCAAGGGGCGGTTGTGGCGGCCCGACCGGGTCAGATACTGGCCCTTGAGGCTGTAGACATGGGGCAGGCCGGGGGGGATGAGGACGACGAGCAGGCTACGGCCGTCCAGGTCGAGACGCTGCGGCAGGGGGGTGATCAGCGGTGGTTCAAGGGTCAACAGGGCGGCGGCAACCATTTCGCCATCGGCCTCCGCCGGCTGACCGGCGACTTTGTCTTCGCCGGCGCCCAGGATCAGCAAGCCGCCCTGCGAATTGGCCAGAGCGGTGAGGGTTTCGGCCACCTGGCGTTGGCCGGCGCGGGCGCTCAGCAGGGCAACGCGCTCGTTGGCGCCGGCAGCGATGAGGGCGCGCAGATCGCCGGGCGTGGGGAACTGGCTGACGATGGCGCTCATGGGCCGGGCGAGGCCGCTCAGCGGGGGACCAGGCGGAGGATCCGCCAGTGCACCTGGTCGCGGATGGAGGCCGGCGACAGCATCTCGGCCGACCATTGCATCCGCTTGGCGAGGTTGTCGGCGATGAAGTCGACCTCGCCGGAGGCGACGATGCGACCATCTTTCTGGGTGCTGAGGTCGGCGGGGGTGGAGAGGCGCTGCACCTGGGCGCCGGTGTAGCGCGGGACATTCATGGCCGATGAGCTGAGACGGCTGTCGGCCGGCTGCAACAGCCAGGCCAAGACCTGGGCTTCGGGATAGGCGGGGTCGGCGGGGACGTCGCCGCTGCAGAAGCTGAGATCGGCGACGGCGTCGTTGCGGGCGAAGCCGCCCGGCGGCGTAACCTGTTCGCCGCCAGCCAGGGTGACGGGCACGCGCCGGCAGATGTTCGAGCGGCTCTCCAGCGGCTCCCAGGCCCATAGCTGAATGATGGGTTTTTCGTTGGTCCAGGCCGCCCAGTCATAGGGGGCGTCACGCGAGAGGCTGAACCAGCCGGGGGTGCTGGTGGTGGCGCCGCCATAGCCGCGCGGGTCTTCGAGCCACCAGAAGGCCGAGAAACGGGTGGTGCGGCCGCGAAAGTCGCCGCGCACCTGGATGCGGTCGCGCGAGACGGTGAGTGGGGCGGCCTTGTCGCCATCGCTGCGCACATACACATCCTGCCAGGCGACCCGGTCGTTGCCGAGGTAGTCGCTGGGTTTGCTGCTGACATAGTCGGGCAGGAGGCGATAGGGAACCAGGTAGGCGGGCGCCTGGTTGGGAGCGGTGACGTTGGGGTCGCCGCGGGGCTGGTTCTGACCATCGTAGATGACGCCGCCCCATAGTCCGCCGTCGTAGGTGTAGAAGAGGGCATACTCGATGTCAGGGTCGCCATCGATGTTGATGTCTTCCAGCCCGCCCGGCCCTGGCTGCCAACTGTCAGGGGTGATGGCCCTGATGTCGATGTTGAGGCTGGGCAGGGCGTCGCGGAACAGGCCGAAGTAATTCCGCAGCACGAAAACGGCAAACAAAGCGACGACGACAACGACCAAGATGGCGGTGATGATTCTGGGCATGGCAGCGCTCTCCTCCTGGCCAGGCGATGGTAGACGCTCAGGCGGTGGGCTGGGCGGGGGTGGGGCTGGCAGCCGGGGTCAGGGCCTCGGCGGGGGGCGTCTCAGTCTTGCGGCGGCGGGCGCGGCGGGGTTTGGCCGCCGCCGGAGGGGGTGCGATGGATGGCAGCAGGGCGATGGCCAGCACCTGGTCGATGTGTTTGACCAGTTTGATGTCCAGGGCGCGACGCACCTGGCGCGGGACTTCGATCAGGTCTTTCTGGTTGCGTTCGGGGATGATGGCGGTGGTCAGGCCGCCGCGATGGGCGGTGAGGAGTTTTTCCTTTAGCCCGCCGATGGGCAGCACTCGTCCGCGCAGGGTGATTTCGCCGGTCATGCCCACGCGCCGGTCTACGGGCCGGTTGCTCAGGGCCGAGATGAGGGCCGTGGCCAGGGTGATGCCGGCGGAGGGGCCGTCTTTGGGGATGGCGCCTTCGGGCACGTGGATGTGGATGTCGAATTTGTCGAAGTCGAAGTCGGCAAAGCCGTAGTCGCCGCTGTGGGCGCGCGAATAGGAAAGGGCCGCCTGCGCCGATTCTTGCATGACTTCGCCCAGCTGTCCGGTGAGCAGCAGCCCACCCTTGCCCGGCATGATGATGACTTCGACCGGCATCAGGTCGCCGCCGGCCTCGGTCCAGGCCAGGCTGGTGGCGACGCCGATGGCGTCCTCTTCTTCAGCTTTGGTCTGCTCGTAGCGGTGGGGGCCAAGCAGCCGCTCGACGGTGGCTGGCGTCACCCGGCGCTGGGGGCGCTTGCCCTCGGCCACGCGCCGCGCCACTTTGCGGCAGATGTTGGCCAGTTCGCGCTCCAGGTTGCGGACGCCGGCCTCGTAGGTGTAGTTCTGGATGATGTAGTCGATGGCCTCCTCGCCAAACTGAAGCCCGGCGGCGGTGAGACCGTGTTCGTGCAGCAGGCGGGGAATGATGAACTTGGAGGCGATGAGTTTCTTTTCCAGGTCGGTGTAGCCGGGGAACTCGATCACCTCCATGCGGTCGAGCAGGGCGGCGGGGATGGCGTAGGGGTTGTTGGCGGTGGCGATGAAGAAGACCCGGCTGAGGTCGTAGTTGACATCCAGGTAGTGGTCGCTAAAGGCGTGGTTTTGTTCGGGGTCGAGCACTTCGAGCAGGGCCGAGGCCGGGTCGCCGCGGAAGTCGTAGCCCAGCTTATCGACTTCATCGAGCATGAAGACCGGGTTGACCGTGGCGGCGGTGCGCATGGTCTGCAGGATGCGACCGGGCAGGGCGCCGATGTAGGTGCGGCGATGGCCGCGGATTTCAGCCTCGTCGCGCACGCCGCCCAAAGAGACGCGCACGAATTTGCGGCCCAGGGCCTCGGCAATGGATTTGCCCAATGAGGTCTTGCCGGTTCCGGGCGGGCCGACGAAGCAGAGGATGGGGGTGCGCATGCTTTCGGCGGCCAACTTGCGCACGGCCACATGTTCGAGAATGCGTTCTTTGGCCTTTTCCAGCCCGTAGTGGTGCGATTCGAGCACCTTCTCGGTGTGCTTGAGGTCGGTGTTGTCGGCCCCTGGTTCGCCCCAGGGCAGGTCCAGCAGCCATTCCAGATAGGTGCGGACGATGGCGATGTCGGGGGCCATCGGCGGCATGGCGGCCATGCGCGTCAGCTCTTTCTCGGCCTTTTCTTTGGCCTCGGCCGGCATGGCCGAGGCTTCGATGCGCGCTTTCAGTTCCTCGATGTCACGGTCGAATTCGTCGCTTTCGCCCAGTTCCTCCTGGATGGCCCGGATTTGCTCGCGCAGGAAGTATTCACGCTGCGAGCGATCCATCGATTGCTGAACCTGTTCGTGGATGTGGTTTTCCAGTTCCAGCACGTCCAGTTCTTCGGCCAGGAGGATGGTGAGGGCGCGCAGGCGTTCGGTCGGATCGACGATCTCCAGCATCTGCTGGCGTTTGGCCGTGGCTACGCCCACGGTGGCCACGATCAAATCGGCCAGCCAACCTGGTTCTTCCAGGTTCATAGCCGCCACATAGGCTTCTTCGGGGATGCTTTCGTTGAGATCGACCACTTTCTCGAATAGCGCCAGCGCCGCCCGCATCTGCGCCGGCGTTTCGGCCGTCTTTTCGGCGTATTCGTACAGCCGTCGCCCCAAGACGCGCAGGTAGGGGCGCTCGTGGATGATTTCCAGCACCTCGACCCGGAAATCGCCCTGGCAGAAAAGACTTTGGGTGCCATCTGGCATGCGTAGCACACGCCCGATCGTGATCTCGCAGCCGACCTCGTACAGATCCTGCGAATCGGGGTTTTCGACGTTGGGGTCGCGCTGTGCGAGAACGAGCAACGGCAGGTCTTCCTCTTGGGCAGCTTCGAGGGCGCGACGGGTAGACTCGCGGCTGATGTAGAGCGGCGCCGCCAGTTTGGGGAAGACGACCATATCGACGGCCGGGATGACGGGGTATTCCTGGATGGCGTCTTCGTCTTCGTCGTCATCGGTATCGTCTTCGTCTTCGAAGGCCGGAGCAGGTACGGGGAAACTTTGCATGGCGGCATTGAGGATGGAGAGTTCTTCACCCAGGTGCCAGGCAAAGCGGTCGAAATCACGTTGGTTCATGTGGGGAGGTGGGGGGTGGCGGGTGACGGGTGGCAGGTGGCAAGTGGCAGAGCTTGTCCCTTCGCTCCGCTCAGGGCAGGCTCTGAGTGAAACGAAGGATCGCAGGTGGTAAGTGGCAGGTCGCAGAGCTTGTTCTGGGTGCAGCGAAGGATCGTGGGCGACAAGCCGCCTGGTCGCTGCTACCGCATGGGTGTGAAAGAGCCATCGATCGGTTCCGAGAAATGAACCCAATCGTCGGCAGGAAATGCTTCGGGATGGCGTTCGCTCCAGGCTGCGCGCAGATCGGCGACGACGAAGATGGAGCCAACGCCGAGGATGAGGTCGCCAGGTTGGTGGAGGGCCAGGGCCAGTTCGAGCGCCTCGTGGGCCGAATCGGTGAGCCGAACCGGGAGGTCCGGGAGGGTCTGGCTTGCCAGGTCGGCCAGGAGGCGGGGGTTGGCTGCGCGCGGGTGGTAGCTGCGGGTGATGATGATGACGGCCGCATGGGGGCCAAGCACTTCTAACATGCCTTTGATGTCTTTGTCGGCGGAAGCGCCAAAGATGATGAGGAGGCGGTCGTGGGGGAAGAGTGCAAGTGCGGCCTCGATTTGTTCGGCGCTGTGCCGGTTGTGGGCGCTATCGACGACAAGGTAGGGGTTCTGGCACAGGCGCTCCAGCCGTCCGGGCCAATGGACGGTGGCCAGGCCCTGGCGGATGGCGGCTTCGCCCACCTTTTCGCCCTGTCGCCCCAGCTCGTGCGTCAGGGCGACGGCCACGCTGGCATTGGCGGCCTGATGGCGACCGGTCAGCCCGACCCGCAGTTGGCGAAAGTCGGCGTCAGGGCCAGAGAGGTCGAGCAGGAGTTCCGAGGCGACGGCGCTCTGCACCGCCCACCGCCAATCGCCGTGGACGGCGTCGACCGTTGCCAGGGGCGCGCCCTGCTCGTCCGCTCGCCTGACGATCACCGCCAGCGCTTCCGGCTCCTGCGGCCCACAGACCACCGGCGCGCCGGGCTTGATGATGCCGGCTTTTTCAGCGGCGATCAGGCTGAGGGTGTCGCCGAGCAATTCGGTGTGCTCGAAGCTGATCGGGGTGATGGCGCAGACGCGGGGCCAGACGACGTTGGTGGCATCCAGCCGCCCCCCTAGCCCCACCTCGATCACCGCCCACTCGACCTGTTCCTGCTGGAAGTAGAGGAAAGCCAGCGCCGTGATGATCTCGAAGGCCGTCGTTTGGTGCAGGGCCTCGGCATGGGGCCGGATCTGCGCCCACAAATCCACCAGGCGATCTTGCGGGACGAGCTGGCCGTCCAGCCGAATGCGTTCGCGAAAGCTGTGGAGATGGGGCGAGGTGTAAAGCCCGGTGCGAAATCCGGCAGCCTGGAGGATGGCGGCGGTCATGGCGGCGGTCGAGCCTTTGCCCTTGCTGCCGGCGATATGCACGACCTGCAAGCTGTCTTGGGGATTGCCCAGACGGGCGCACAAGGCGGTCATTCTTTCCAGATTGTAGGCCTCAGCAGAATACGGGGGCGCCTGTCGGGTGCGGCTGTAATCGATATAGCGGTAGATGGCCTCCAGGGCCTGTTGATAGGGGGTGGGCATGGCGAGAGCGGGTTGGCGCGAGGCCAGCGGTTGCGGTGGATGAGAACAAGAGGGCGATGCGATCTCGCCGGACTCGCCCTTCCTCGGCAGGGAGGTGCGAAGCGACGGCCTCATGGCAACAGGGCATTCTAGCCGATGGGCAGGCAAAAGTAAACTGATCTGGGCGCTTGGGGTGGGCGTCAAAGTTTCCCGAAGAGAGGGAGATGAGTTAAAGTAGGCGGAACTCACATAATCCAGGCAGGGGCGCAAACGCCGGCTCGGCCGAGCAGTCGACACCTGGCATCAAAGTAGGCTG
>JAIBAP010000061.1 GCA_019695115.1 Caldilineales bacterium
TCAGCCTACTTTGATGCCAGGTGTCGACTGCTCGGCCGAGCCGGCGTTTGCGCCCCTGCCTGGATTATGTGAGTTCCGCCTACTTTAACTCATCTCCCTCTCTTCGGGAAACTTTGACGCCCACCCGTGGCGGCATTGTCTTTCGCCGGCTCCGGCGAGGATATCCTGGCAGCTTACTGCCTATCCGGCTCTATCGTGCGATGGCAGTTGGGCGACAATCAGCGTCTGGTGGATGCTCTGAATGTCGAGCCTTTTGGCTGTTCGTCGGTAGCGTTCGACCAGGCAGGAAAACTGGCGGCGGTAGGCGGCGGCAGCATTCCGCCTACACAGGCGGCCGGTTATGCGGTGAGCTTCAAGGGAGGACGGCTATGGGACCTGGAGCAACGAAAACTCAAATTCAAGTCAAGGGATTTATCCCTTGTAGATGTACTAATCAGCCCCGATGGCAAATGGTATGTCGAGGTGACGCAGGCAGGTCCAGATGTCTACGAAACAAGCATGGGGGATGACCTGGTGTATGGTTATGTCTGGATGGGGGAACCATGGACTGCTGCCGGCATCGATTCGACCGGCGAATGGGTGGCCTATGCCTCGGCTGACGGTAGGATTGATATCGAGCCAACCACATCAAGCCGGGGAAGAGAGGGGCGTGGGGGGATTCTCGGTCTGGACAGAGCAGAACCGACCCTCGACATCGCCTTCGATCCCTTTCATCGTTATGTTGCCACTGTTACGACGAACACTTTCGCGCTGTGGGAACTCCGCAATTGGGATAGCCTTGTTCTGGAGCAGGCGCTCGCAAACCCGACATCTCTTGGTGACGTGACCTTCAGCCCAGATGGAAAGCTACTGGCCGTGGCGACGGCAGCTGGCTGGCAGATCTGGTCGGTCAAGGATAGGCAATTGCTGCTGGAGAACCCGCAGGCGACGTACGCTCTCGCCTTCAGCCCCGACGGACGCCTTTTTGCCTGGGGAGACGCCAACGGAGTAGTGCACATCTGGGGAGCGCCTGACCAGGGGGCATCATGATCCTGCGCCGAATCCTTATTCTTGTCATCTCGATCTTCATAGCGGTGGGGATTGCATGGCTGGGCTGGCGGCTCCGCATCGACTGGCTTCGTCCTGAGCGGAGCGCTTATTCGATGGAGTTGGTTCCGGGCCTTCATTACAGGCGCGAAGCGCGCTCCTCGCCTCGACCACTGCTCATTCACATCCTAACCGTCGACCTCCACCAGCCCGGCCTCGGAGTGCTGGTAACGCCTGGGAATCGGACAGAAAGAGGCGAAATCAGTGCACGCACCACCTCAGCTTTTGCAAGAGAGTTCGGGGTACAGGTTGCCATCAATGGCAGCTTTTTCGAGCCATTTCATGCCGGGGCCTGGCCCTGGGACTATTACCCGCACAGCGGTGATCCCGTCGATGTCACGGGGCTGGCGATTTCCGATGGCCGCATCTATTCGTCAGCTGACAACAAACACCCAGTCCTGTGCATCGTCGGTGATCGTTTTACACTGGGGAGTCTCCAATGCCCCCCTGCCACGACAGAAGCGCTTGCCGGCGACCGTGTCTTGGTGCAGGCGGGCAAGTTGAGCTACAGCGAACGGGCCCCCGCCCTTCATCCGAGAACCATGGTGGCCCTGGCGCCAAATGGCAATACCTTGTGGTTGGTCATTGTTGATGGACGACAGACTGGCTATAGCGAAGGTGTTACGCTGACCGAACTGGCTGAAATCGCCCTGGAACTCGGGGCTGACTCAGCCATGTCGCTCGATGGTGGCGGCTCAAGTACACTCGTCGCCGCGATCCATGGAGAGGTCCGGGTTTTGAATTCACCTATCCACCAGGATATCCCGATGTTCGAAAGACCGGTCGCAAACCATTTGGGCGTCTATGTTTCAGACTAGCGATCATCCTTCGACTTCGCTCACAGCCTGCCCTGAACCAAGTGAAGAAACAAGTCAGGGCAGCACGGCCGCGGCGGCCAATGGCAACGAGACCGGCAAGCTGCTATACAAGCCCTGGGGCGAGAGCCGCTACAGCAGCGGCAGCACGCCCACCACCCTCTCACACGGGCGTGCTCATCTCGCGGCGAACATGGGGGATAGAATGGGGCTGTTTCTGGCGGTCATTTTGGCGGACAATGATATAATGGCCCTGCGCCCCATTCATCACTCAGGAAGGCGCGGCAGCTCGCTCCCACATGTCCCTCCTCACCGCTCACCGCCTGGCCATGTCCTACGGCCCCCTCGATGTCTTCGAGGGGGTCGATCTTGCTGTGGCCAACGGCGACCGCATCGGTTTGGTCGGCCCCAATGGCGAGGGCAAAACCACCCTCCTCCGCATCCTGGCCGGGCAACTCCAGCCCACGGCCGGGGCCGTCCACCGCCGCCGGGGCCTGCGCATCGGCTACCTGCCCCAGGACCCGCCCCCGCCCGGCGACAAAACCCTGTGGGACGACCTGCTCGAAGTCTTCGCCGGCTTGCGGGCCGAAGAAGCCGCCCTGCGCGACCTGGAGGCGCAGATGGCCGACCCCGACCACGGCGAGGCGGCCCTGGCCCTCTATGCCGAACGCCAGCATCGCTTCGAGTTGGCCGGCGGCTACGACTATCCCCTGCGCATCCAGCAGACGCTCACCGGGCTGGGCTTCCGGCCCGACCAGTTCGACCTGCCCCTCAACTTCCTCAGCGGCGGCCAACGCACCCGCGGCCTCCTGGCCCGGCTGCTGCTGGAAAAACCCGACCTGCTCCTGCTCGACGAACCCACCAACCACCTCGACCTCAATGCCGTCGAATGGCTGGAGGACGCCCTCCTGGGCTGGGAAGGCGCCATGATCCTGGTCGCACACGACCGCTATTTTCTGGATCGGGTGGCCACCAAGACCTGGGAGATGGCCTGGGGCGAATTGACGGCCTACCGCGGCAACTACAGCCATTACGTCATCCAGCGTGAAGATCGGCTGGAACGGCTGCGCAAAGATTACGAGGCGCAGCAGGAATTCATCGCCAAAGAAGAGGACTACATCCGCCGCAACCTGGCCGGGCAGAACACCCGCCAGGCCCAGGGCCGGCGCACCCGGCTGGAACGCCTGCTGGCGGCCGACCGGCTGGCTGCGCCCCGCCATCGACATCGCCTCAACCTGGCCTTCCAGAATCGGCTGCGCAGCGGCACGCTGGTGCTGGCCACCTCCGGCCTGGTGGCCGGCTATCACGCCCGGCCCACACCGGTGAGCAGCATGGATCGATCGGGCGGCATCGCCTACACTGGCAACGGCCCCATCCAGCCCGAAGACACGGTGCTGTTCTCGGCCGAGGATGTGCTGCTGAAGCGCGGCGAGCGTGTGGGCGTCATCGGCCCCAACGGCGCCGGCAAGACGACCTTCGTCAGGACGCTGCTGGGGCAGATCCCGCCCCTGGCCGGAGAACTGCGGCTGGGCGCCAGCCTGCGGCCCGGCTATCTGGCCCAGGTGCAGGCCGCCCTCAAACCAGAGTGGACGGCGCTCGATGCCTTGACCGACGCCGACCCCCGCCTCCTCCCCGCCGAGGCGCGGCACATCCTCGCCCGCTATCTCTTCACCGACGACGATGTCTTCAAAACCGTGGACACACTCAGCGGTGGGCAGCGCAGCCGCCTGGCCCTGGCCCGCCTCAGCCGCCAGCAGGCCAACTTCCTGGTGTTGGACGAACCGACCAACCACCTGGATATCGAGTCGCAGGAAGTGCTGGAGGCGATGCTGGCCGAGTTCAACGGCACGGTGCTGCTGGTCTCGCACGACCGCTATCTGATCGACGCCATCGCCACCCAGGTGTGGGCCATCCAGGGCGGGCGGATGCGGGCCTACGAGGGCAATTACTCGTCCTATCTGGCCGCCCGCGCCGCCGAAGCGGCGCAGCAGTCGTCAGCCGAGGTCGCCCGCACCGAATCGCAACAGCAGCGCGAACGCTCGCGCGAGGAGCGGCGCAAACGGCGGGAAGATGAAAAACGCCAGGCCGAGGCCGCCGCGGTCGAATCCGAGATCGAAACCCTGGAAAACCAACTGGCCGAGATCGGCGAGGCCCTGGCCCGCGCCAGCCATGCCCAACGCCTGGGCGAGGTACAGGCCCTGGGCGAGCGCTACGTCGATGTCGAGCAGCAACTTCACCAGCTGCTTGAAAGCTGGGCCGAAATGGCCTGAAATCAAGATCTAATACACAAAAACCAACACAAAGGCACGAAGTTCACAAAGATCAACACAAAGAAGTATAATAGTATTTCCTTCGTGTTTTCTTTGTGTTCTTCGTGTCTTAGTGTTGAAGTTCAAAACTGAGAACTGTCCCCTCCTCAAAAAAACACCAAACCAAAATTATGAAAGACACCCTCATCATCGGTCTGACCGGCAACATCGGCACCGGCAAGACCACCGTCCTCAAGCTGCTGCGCGCCTATGGCGCCTGCACCATCGACGCCGACGATGTCGCCCACGAGGTCATCCAACCCGGCCAACCGGCCCATGCCCAGGTCGTGGCCGCCTTCGGCCAGGAAATCTTGGATGACAGCGGCATCATCGACCGCAAACGCCTGGGCCAGATCGTCTTCAACGACCCCAACAAGCTGGCGCGGTTGGAGCACCTCATCCACCCCGCCATTATCGCCCGCATCAACGCCCTGATCGAGGCCGCCAACGAAGCGGTCGTCGTCATCGAGGCGATCAAATTGCTGGAGGCCGGGATGGCGGCCACTCTGTGCGACCAGGTCTGGGTCGTCACCTCGCCGGTCGAGCAGCAGATCGAGCGGCTGATGGCCGAGCGTGGGATGACCCGCGCCGCCGCCCTCGCCCGCCTCTCCAGCCAAAGCCCGCAATCGTTCAAAGTCAGCCAGGCCGATGTCGTCATCGATAACAGCGGTAGCCTGGCCCAACTCGAACGACAGGTGCAGGCCGCCTGGCAACGACTGCCCTTGTTCGTCCCCGCCTGACGCTTGCCATTCACAATTTGATCCGCGAAGAACGCGAAGAAACGCGAAGAAAACAAACCCTTCGCCCCCTTCGCGTCCTTCGCGGATCACCCCACTCTTCGCCCCCTTCGCGTCCTTCGCGGATCACCCAACCCCTCCGCTCCCTTCGCGTCCTTCGCGGATCACCCCACTCTTCGCCCCCTTCGCGTCCTTCGCGGATCACCCAACCCCTGATTTGTCATTCATCCCATGAGCAGGCTCCAGAATCTTTGGCGCGACCACCCCAACCTCGTCTCCTTTGCCGTCCTGGCAGTGGGGATGCTGGTCATCCTCTTTTTCTCGGCCCGGCATGTGGGCTTCAGCCCCGGCCAATGGCTGGCCCTGGCCATCGCCACCCTCGTGCTGGCGGGGCTTTGCGTCTGGATCATCAACTGGGAAAGCGGCGATGAGGAGGAAAGCGCCGGATGAGCACGAAACGCGACTACTACGAGATCTTAGGCGTCGACCGCAAAGCCTCGGCCGAGGAGATCAAGCGCGCCTACCGCCGGCTGGCCAAGCAATACCACCCCGATGTCTACAAGGGCGGCGACGGCGACCAGCATTTCAAGGAGATCAACGAGGCGCACGAGGTGCTCAGCGACCCCGACAAGCGCGCCGCCTATGACCGCTTCGGCCATGCCGGGGTGAGCGGGGCCGCCGGGGCCGGGCCAGGCGGGCCGGGCGCGGGCTTCCCCGACATCACCGACATCTTCACCGAGTTCTTCGGCGGCGGCTTTGGCGGCTTTGCCCGCGGCCCGCAACGCGGCCCGGTGCGCGGGGCCGACCTGCGCTACAACCTGACGATCGAGTTCGAAGAAGCCGTGATGGGGGCAGAGAAGGAGATCGAGATCACCCGCGAGGAGAGCTGCCCCCGCTGCACCGGCACAGGCGCCGAGCCGGGCACCTCGCCCATTCGCTGCCCCACCTGCAACGGCAGCGGCGAGGTGCGCCAGCGCCAACAGACCATCCTGGGCACCTTCGTCAACGCCAGCACCTGCCCGCGCTGCCGCGGCGAGGGCGAGATCGTCACCACCGCCTGCCAGCAGTGCAACGGCGAGCGCATCGTGGGGGTCAGCCGGCGGCTGCGGGTCAAGATTCCGCCCGGCGTCGATGACGGCACCCGCATCCGCCTGGCCAACGAAGGCGCGGCCGGGCTGCGCGGCGGGCCGAACGGCAATCTCTACGTCTTCCTCAACGTCAAGGCGCACAAATATTTCCGCCGCCAGGAGAACGACATCCTCCTCGACCTGCCGGTGAACATCGCCCAGGCTGTGTTGGGGGCCGAACTGGAGGCGCCCACGCTGGATGGCCCCCGCTCCGTCAAAGTGCCGCCAGGCTCGCAGCCGGGCAAAGTGCTGCGGCTGAAAGGCCTGGGCGTGCCCCACCTGCGCGGCAGCGGTCGTGGCGACATGCTGTTCACCGTCCGGGTGGCCATCCCCACCCAATTGAACGACGAACAGCGGCGGCTCTTCGAGCAACTGGCCGAAAGCCTGGGCAGCGCCGCCGACAAACCCGAAGGCGGCTTCTTCGAGCGGATGAAGGACGCGTTGGGTTTGTAACAGTCAACAATCAACAATCAACAGTCAACAATCAACGGCAAACGGCCCGCCCGCATCCCACCCCACCCGCATCCCGCCACCCATGTCCAATCTGCTCGAACTCTACCTGCCGGTGCGTACGCGGCAAGCTGATGCCGAGGCCGTGACCGCCGCAGCCGAACTGCTGGCGCAGCATATCCCCGGCGGGGTGGTGGTGGAACAGACCGGTTTTGGCGAATATGGCGAGACCGAGGCGGTGCAGGTGGCGATCCGGGCCTTTGTGGAGGACGACCCGGGCTGGCTGGCCCGGCTGCAAGCCCTGGCCCAGGCCCTGGCTGCCCTCCCCACCGCCGAAAGCTACGGCGAGATCGCCATCCGCCCCCTGGCCGAACGAGACTGGACCGAAGCCTGGAAACAGCACTACACGCCCCTGCGGGCAGGCGAGCGGCTGGTCATCTCGCCCACCTGGACGCAGCCGGAGACGAAACCCGGCGACATCGTCATCCGGCTCGACCCCGGCATGGCTTTTGGCACTGGCGGCCACCCCTCCACCCGTCTCATCCTGGCCCTGCTGGAGCGCTACCTGCGCCCCGGCGACCGCGTGCTGGATGTGGGCGTCGGCTCCGGCATCCTGGCCATCGCCGCCTGCAAGTTGGGCGCGGCTGATGTGCTGGCCACCGACATCGACCCCGTGGCCGTGCGCGTGGCCGCCGAAAACGCGCGCTTGAACCAGGTCGCCGAGGCAATCCGGGTCGAGGCCGGCTCGGTCCCCGCCGCCGGCGTCTTCGACCTCATCCTGGCCAACATCCTGGCCGATGTGGTGGCCGAGCTGCTGCTGCACGAAGACCTGGCCGAGCGTCTGGCTCCCGGCGGGGTGCTGCTCCTGGCCGGGATCATCGACCACCGCCGGCATCTGGTCGATCTGGCGCTGGCTGCGCGCGGGCTGGGCCTGGTCGATTCGCGGCGCGACGGCGACTGGTGGGCGCTGGTTGCACGGGAGGAATGACACAAATCTGAACCATGCATCGCTTCTTCGTCTCCCCCTCTTCAATTCGCGGCCAACAGGTGCGCTTTGGCCCCGACCAGGCGCACCAGATCCGCAGCGTCCTGCGTTTGCGCAGCGGCGACGAGGTGGAGGTGCTGGATGGCGAGGGCGGGCGCTACCGGGCGGGCTTGCAGTTCAGCGGCAAGAGCGAGGTGTCCGGCCAGATCGTGCTGACCCTGCCTGCGGGCGCGGAACCGGCCGGCGATCTCATCCTCTGCCAGGCCATCGCCCGCGGCGAACGTTTCGAGTGGGTGCTGCAAAAAGGCGTCGAGTTGGGCGTGACCCATTTCCAGCCCATCATCACCCGCCGCACGGTGCGCCGCTCACCGGGCGACGGCCAGCACCAACGCTGGGAGCGGATCATCCGCGAGGCGGCCGAGCAGAGCCTGCGCGGGCGGTTGCCGCAACTGCTGCCGGAGATCGGCTTCGAGCAGGCGCTGGCGCAACGGCGGGGTCTGGGCCTGATGCCCGCCACCTCGGCCGCCCGGCCCATCCGCCAGGCGCTGGGCGCGGCGGGCTGGCCCCTGACGCTGTTCATCGGCCCGGAAGGCGGCTTCGACCCGGCCGAGATCGAGGCGGCGGCGGGGGCGGGGGTCGAACTGGTGGGGCTTGGCCCGCGCGTCCTCCGCACCGAGACGGCCGCCGTCGTCTTGCTGGCGCTCGTCGCCGCCCAACTGGGCGAGATGGATCGTCCCGCCCCCTATTGGGAGGCGAACGAGGTAACATCGCGCGATTTTGCCGCGTCCAAAGAACCGTAACCCCAAAAACGTAATCTCAAACTGGAGCCTTCGCAAATGTCTATCGAAAACGTCATCATCATTGGCAGCGGCCCCGCCGGTTTTTCGGCCGGCATCTATACTGGGCGCGCCCAACTCAATCCCCTCATCATCACCGGCAACGAGATCGGCGGCCAGGTAGCCATTACTTACGAAGTCGAGAACTATCCCGGCTTCCCGGCCAGCCTCTCTGGCCCCGAGCTGGTGGAGAAATTCCAGGAGCAGGCGCAGAAGTTCGGCGCCCGCATCGAATACGATTATGTCAACGAAGTCGATTTCAGCCAGCATCCCTTCCTCGTCAAGACGCAGGGCGGGCAGAGCTACCAGGCCCGAAGCGTGATCGTGGCCACGGGCGCCACCCCGCGCAAGCTGCACATCCCTGGCGAAGAGGAACTGACCGGTCGCGGCGTCAGCTACTGCGCCACCTGCGACGGCTTTTTCTTCCGGGGCAAAGAGGTGGTGGTGGTGGGCGGCGGCGATAGCGCCATCGAGGAAGCGCTGTTCCTGACCCGCTTCGCCACCAAAGTGACGATCATCCACCGCCGCGATGAGTTGCGGGCCAGCAAGATCCTGCAAAGCCGGGCTTTCAGCAACGAAAAGATCCAGTTTCTGTGGGATAGCACTGTTTCCAGCATCGAGGCCGGGCCGAGCGGGGCGGTGCAAGCGATCGTGGTCGAGAATGTGAGGACGGGCAAAAAGGATGTCTTCCCCACCGAGGGCGTGTTCATCTTCATCGGCCATGAGCCGAACGGCTGGATGTTCGAGGGCCAGTTGGAGATGGAGAACGGCTATATCGCCACCAACCGGCGGATGCATAGCAGCGTGCCGGGCGTGTTTGCCGCCGGCGAGATCCAGGACGACTACTTCCGGCAGGTGGCCACCAGCGCCGGGCAGGGGGTGATGGCGGCGATGGAGGCCGAGAAGTTTCTGGCCGCGCTGGAAGCGACCGACTACGACACCTTCCGCATCGTCATCCCGGCCGAGGAACTCATCCCGGCCTGAAGCGGGCCAGCTTCCGACAGGTGTGGAGACTGAAACACGGGCGGCTGCAGGACCGCCCGTGTTTTCTTTGGGCGGGAGTAATGTTTCTGTAAGAAATGCGCTGTATGGTGCATTTTGCGAATTGCATGTTTTCTGGCGTCGATTCAGAATGAATCCACACGCCTTCACGTTTCACGCCTTCACGTTTCACGCCTTCACGTTTCACGCCTTCACTTCTCACGCAACACGTAACACGCAACACGCACCACGCCACACGCACCCCATGGACCGCCCCCACATCCTCGTCGTCGAAGACGAACCCAGCATCGCCGAAGTCGTCAGCCTCTACCTCAAGCGCGGGGGCTATGATGTGACCGTGCTGCGCGATGGCGAGACGGCGCTCAACTGGCTGGCGGCCTCGCACCCCGACCTGGTGGTGCTGGACTTGATGCTGCCGCATGTCGATGGCCTCGAGATCACGCGCTGGCTGCGGGCGCACAGCGACACCCCCATCATCATGCTCACCGCCCGCCGCGAGGAGACCGACCGCATCCTGGGTCTGGAAATGGGGGCTGATGATTATGTCGTCAAGCCCTTCAGCCCGCGCGAGTTGGTCAGCCGCGTCAAGGCGGTGCTGCGGCGGACGCAGGGGGCGCCGACCGCCAGCGGTGAAGCGGCCATCGTTTTTGCGGACCTGCAAATCGACCCCAAGACGCGGCTTGCCACCGTGCGCGGCGAAGAAAAAACCCTGACCGCCAAGGAATTCGACCTGCTGTGGTGGCTGGCCCGGCATCCGCGGCAGGTCTTCAACCGCGACCAACTGCTCGACCAGGTGTGGGGGATCAGCGAGTACATCGACCCCAGCACCGTCACCGTCCACATCCGCCGCCTGCGCGAGAAGCTGGAGGCCGACCCCTCGAACCCGCGCCATCTCCTGACGGTGTGGGGGGTGGGGTATAAGTTCGAGCCGTGAGGTGGAGATTGGGGAGTGGAGAGTGGAGATTGGTTATTATGCGTCGCTCAGGCAGAGCCAATCTCTAATCTCTAATCTCTAATCCCCAATAACTGGGAGATTGTGCCATGGAACTAACCATTACCGAGAAACGCCCGCTTTCGATGCGGTTGCCGATGCGATACCTGGCGGGGGTGCTGGTCACGCTGGCGCTGGCGCTGAGCTTTTTCTATCTGCTCATGCGGCCGTCGATGCTGGATTTGCAGGCGATGGCGCTGTTTCTGGCCATCACGGCCGGGATTTCGCTGGCCGCTGGCTATCTGGCCTATCGTTTCGGGCTGATCCATCGCTCGCCCAGCCTGCGTTGGACGCTGCTGGGGAGCTGGGCGCTGGCCGGGGCGCTCACGTTCCTCAATGTCTGGCTGACGGCGCGGCTGATGTTCGCCAGCCAGCACGATCTGCGGTTGGCGACGGTGCTGCTGCTTTTTGCCGGGGGCATCGCCATGTCGTTGGGCTATTTCCTGGCCGCGGCGCTGACCGACAGCATCGCCCAACTGACGGCGGGTGCGCAGGCGGTGGCCAGGGGGCAGTTGGATGTGCGGGTGCCGGTAGCCGGTCGCAACGAGATGGCCGAATTGGCCGCTTCGTTCAATGAGATGGCGGCGCAGCTTCAGACCACCGACCAGGAGCGCCGCGACCTGGAGGCGATGCGTCGCAACCTGGTGGCCTGGGCCGGCCATGACCTGCGCACGCCGCTGGCCTCGGTGCAGGCCATCATCGAGGCGCTGGCCGATGGCATGGTGGAGGATGCTGACACCCAACAACGTTATCTGCGCACGGCCCGGCGCGATGTCCAGGCATTGGCAACCTTGATCGATGATCTCTTCGACCTGGCCCAGTTCGACGCCGGCCGGCTTCTGCTCGACCGCCACCCCACCCCCATCGCCGACCTGGTCTCGAACACCATCGAACGCTACGCCGAGCTGGCCGCCCGCCACCAGGTGGCGCTGGCAGGCGACGCCGGCCCGGACCTGATCGCCGACCTGGATGCGCAGAAGATCGAGCGCGTGCTGACCAACCTGGTGGGCAATGCCCTGCGCCACACCCCGGCCGGGGGGCGGGTGCAGGTGCGGGCCACAGCCGCAGCCGGGCAGGTGGAGATCGAGGTCATCGACACGGGCGAGGGCATCGGGGCCGAGGATTTGCCACACGTCTTCGACCAGTTCTACCGGGGCGAGAAGTCGCGCAGCCGCACGACGGGCGGGGCCGGGTTGGGGCTGGCCATCGCCCGCCGCATCGTCGAGGCGCACGGCGGCCGCATCTGGGCCGAAAGCCGGGCGGGGGAGGGGGCGAGGTTCGTGGTCAGGTTGCCGGCGGTGCAGGCTGCGTAGGCCACCCTGAACCGGGTGTGCTCCGGCGGCATCTCCGGTCGCTGCGTGCATCACGCGCTGCGGCGCTGCCGCGCGCTTGTGATAAAATCGACGCATTCCCACCCACACCCTTCGTCTCGGAGTTGCCATGTCCACACCCACTGTCGTTCAAGAACTGGTCGAGCGCATCACCGCCAATGTCGAGCGCGTCATCCTGGGCAAACGCCAGCCCATCCGCTCCACCCTCCTCGCCCTCCTCTGCGAAGGCCACCTGCTGATCGAGGACGTCCCCGGCCTGGGCAAAACCATGCTGGCGCGGGCCATCGCCAAATCCATCGGCTGCACCTTCAGCCGCATCCAGTTCACGCCCGACATGCTCCCCAGCGATGTCACCGGCGTCTCCGTCTACAACCAGAAGACGCAGACCTTCGAGTTTCGGCCCGGCCCCATCTTCGCCCAGATCGCCCTGGCCGACGAGATCAACCGCGCCACCCCCAAGACCCAGGCCGCCCTGCTCGAAGCCATGGAAGAACGCCAGGTCACGGTCGATGGCGTCACCTATCCCCTGGCGCGGCCCTTCCTGGTGCTGGCCACACAGAACCCGATCGAATACGAAGGCACCTTCCCTCTGCCCGAGGCCCAGGTCGACCGCTTCATCATGCGCATCCACCTCGGCTACCCCGACCGCAAGCACGAGGTCGCCATCCTCGACTCGCAGGTCGACCATCACCCCATCGAGGACATCGCCCAGGTCGTCAGCGCCGAGGAACTGACCGCCGCCCAAGACGCGGTCAAGACCATCTATGTCGATGAGCAACTCAAGAACTACATCATCTCGCTGACGACCGCCACCCGCGAACACCCCGACGTCTACCTCGGCGCCAGCCCGCGCGGCTCGCTCGCCCTGTTCAAGACCGCCCGCGCCTTTGCCGCCGCCCAGAGTCGCGACTACGTCATCCCCGATGATGTCAAAGCCCTGGCCGTCGCCACCCTGGCCCACCGGCTGATCATCAGCCCCTCGGCCCGGATCAAGAACGTCAACCCGGAAACCATCGTCCAGGAAACACTGAACACCATCGCCATCCCCGGCGCCCGTTCGCAGCCCAAAGCCTGAACCAGACCCAACTCGCGTCTCGCAACGGCCTCAGCCTCGCCGTCGCCCCGTCGCCTACACGTCACATGCGTCGCAACACCTGGATCGCCCTCCTTGTCTGGCTCATCAGCCTGGTCGCCGCCCTGAACACCGGCCGGGACATCCTCTACAACACCTTCTACCTCATCACCATCCTGCTGGCGGGGTCCTGGCTGTGGGCATGGCTCAACGTCAACTGGGTGAGCCTGAGCCGTTACACCCGCGCCCGGCGCAGCCAGGTGGGCAAATTCGCCGAAGAACAATTCGAGCTGGTCAACCGCAGCCGACTGCCCAAACTCTGGCTGGAGGTGAAGGACTTTTCGACCCTGCCGGGGCATCAGCCTTCGCGGGTGGTCAGCTCGCTGGGCGGGCGCAAACGGCACAGCTGGTTCATCCGCACCCCGTGCTACCGCCGCGGGCGCTATCTGCTCGGCCCCCTCAGCGTCCGCAGCGGCGACCCCCTGGGCATCTTCGAGCACCGCCGCACCCTCCCCCAGACCAGCAGCATCCTCGTCTACCCCGCCACCGTCCCCGTCCACGCCTTTCGCCTGCCCGAAGGCATGGCCCCTGGCGGCGAAGCGGCCCGCTATCGCACACATTATGTCACCACCAACGTGGCCACCGTGCGCGACTACGTCCCCGGCGACAGTTTTGGGCGCATGCACTGGCGTTCCACGGCCCGCACCGGGCGGCTGATCGTCAAGGAATTCGAGCTCGACCCGACCAGCGACATCTGGATCGTCGTCGATCTCGACGCCATCTGGCACTTCGCCATGCCGTGGGAGGCTCCGAGCGAACTCGACCGGCCGGCCGTGCTCTGGAGCGAAAGCGCCACCCGCTTCGACCTCATCCCGGCCACGATCGAATATGCTGTCACCGCCGCCGCTTCGCTGGCCAGCCACTATCTCACCCAGCGCCGGGCGGTTGGCCTCATCACCTACACCGCCCATCGCGAATTGATCCATCCCGACCGTGGCGAGCGCCAGCTGAACAAAATTCTGGAGACGCTGGCCGTCCTGGAGCCGCGGCAGGGCGGGCCAGGCTTCGACCGCATCCTCACCGCCGAAGGCGGCTTTCTGGGCCGCACCAGCACCCTCATCGCCATCACCCCCTCCAACGACCGCAACTGGGTGTTGGCCTTGCGCGAGGTCAACCGTCGCGGCGTCCGCAGCACCGCCATCCTCGTCGCCGCCGACACCTTCGGCGCCCCCAACCGCCATGAACGCACGCTGGCCGAACTCTGGGCCAACAACATCCCCAGCTATGTCCTCAGGCACGGCGACCCCATCACCGCCTCGCTCTCCCACTTCGCCCGGCCCGGTGATTGAAATGGTGACCGGCTGAGCCGGAGACCAGGAGACCAGGAGACCAGGTCCACTTGCCACCTGCCACTTGCCACTTGCCACTTGCCCCCTGCCTACCTGCCT
Organism: Caldilineales bacterium; assembly: GCA_019695115.1. GTDB lineage: Bacteria > Chloroflexota > Anaerolineae > J102 > J102 > SSF26. The sequence continues at coordinate 14,190 of JAIBAP010000061.1, forward strand.
CCTCCCATGCACATCCGCCGCCCCACCCTGCACGACCTCAATGAGTGCGTCAAACTCGACCCGGCCTTCACCACCCAGCGCGTCTGGCAGATGAACCTGAACGTCGAGGGCGCCCACATCCAGATCGGCTTTCAACTGGCGCCTTTGCCGCGGCCCATCACCCTGCCCGGCGTCCCCATCAGCGACGCTCTGTTGCAGTGCTGGCAGCGCGGGGACTGCATGTACACCTCCCGGCAGGATGCGACCATCACCGGCTTCATCCATCTTGCGCCCGACCCGGCCAAACGCCTGGGACGGCTGGAGCACCACGTCGTCCATCGCGACCTCCGGCGCCAGGGCATCGGCTCGGCCCTGCTCGAAACAGCCCTACAATGGTCGCGCGACCACCATCTGCGCAGCCTTATCGTCGAGATCAACACCAAGAACCACCCCGCCATCGCCTTCTACACCCACCACGGCTTCGCCTTTAGCGGTTTCCACGAACGCTTCTACAGCGACCAGGAGATCATCCTCCATCTGGCCCGCATGGTCCGTTAGCAAGTGGAGGGTGGAGGGTGGAGAGTGGAGATTCGAGATTAGACGATCCCTCAATCTCCAATCCCCACTCTCCACTCTCCGATCTCCACCCTCCCCATCATGTCCTCGCTTCCCACCTGGCTGGGCATCGTCGAGTTCGCCAACCTGGTCCTCTCGTCGGCGATTCTCATCCTCAGCTTTTCCCTGCTTGCCTACATCCTCACCTTCAACCTCCACAGCCGGGTGGGGCGGGCCTTTGCCGCCCTGCTCCTGGGCGTCGTCATCGTCTATTCGGGCGACATCGTCCTGCCGCGCGTCGAATGGCAGGAATTCTGGCTGCGCTTCCAGTGGCTGGGCATCGCCCTGGTCCCCGCCGCTTACCTGCACTTCAGCCGCGCCGTCCTGCTGGCCACGTGGCTGCACCCCTACCAACGGCGCTGGGTCTGGCTGATCCGCGCCGCCTATGGCCTCAGCGCCTTCTTTGCCCTCCTCGCCGTCGCCACCGACATCCTGGTGCTCCCTCCCGCCGGCGCATTTCCCGTCACCTATCTCCAGCCGGGGCTACTTCTTCTCCCCTTCACCCTCTACTTCATCATTGCCACGTTGTGGGGTGGTTGGACGCTGCTGCGCGCCCGCAGCGCCGCCCGTAGCACCGCCTCCAAACGGCGCTTGAACTACCTGCTGTGGAGTTTCGCCGCCCCGGCCCTCGGCGTCTTTCCCTACCTCATCCTCGCCCCCAGCGCCGGCAAGGCCGACCCCGTCCTCGTCCTCATCCTGGCCAGCGTCGCCAACATCGCCGTCGGCGTGATGCTGATCGCCATGACCTACAGCGTCGCCTACTACGGCGTCCTCTCGCCCGATCGCGTCGTCAAACGCCAACTGATCTACTTCCTCCTGCGCGGGCCGAGCGTGGCCGTGTTGGTGGTGGGCATCCTCCTGGCGACACCCAAGCTCGAGGCCATCCTCGGCCTCCCACCCGATACCGCCGTCACCTTGCTGGTGGTGGGAACGATCGTGCTGGCGCCGCTGCTGTTCTACCTGGGCCAAAGCAGCATCGATCGCGTCCTCTATCACACCGAAGCCGACGAGGTGCAATGGCTGCGCACCCTGGAAACGCGGCTGATGACCAGCAGCGACCTGCGCCAGTTCCTGGAAAACGTGCTCATCTCGCTCTGCGACGCCTACCAGGTCCACACCGGCTTCGTCGCCTTGCCGGGCGAAACCGAGGCCCGGATCGAGGCCATCCTGGGTAACGAGAAAGACGCCCGGCGCATCCTCTCCCTGCCCGAAGTCCAAACCCTGCTCACCGCCGAAAACCCCGATAGCGAGTTTCACGCCGTCGATGGCTACCTGGTGCGGACCCTGATCAACCGCCACACCGACCAACCGATCGGACTCGTTGGCCTCTGCCAACCGGCCGACGTCCCGGCCCCGCACGACCCCGAAGCCCTGACCGTGATCGAGCATCTGCTGCGCCGGGCCGAGATCGCCGTCGAAGACCGGCGTCTGCAACTCGACGTGGTCGAAGCCCTGCGCCCGATCCTGCCCGACATCGAAGTCATCCAGGCCCTGCGGGGGGCCGTGCCCTATGTCATCGCCCCGCCCGCCTCGTCCGCCGGGGTGCTCGTCGCCTCGCCCGAATTCGGCGAATGGGTGCGCGATGCCCTCACCCACTTTTGGGGCGGCCCCAAGCTCAGCGATAGCCCCCTGCTCGACCTGCAAGTGGTGCGCCAGCGCCTGGGCGAATTCGACGACTCGCCCACACGCGCCCTGCGCGCCGTCCTCCAAACCGCCGTCGAACGCCAGCGTCCGCCCGGCCCCCGCCAGATGACCACCTCCGAGTGGCTGCTCTACAACATCCTCGACCTGAAATTCATCCAGGGCAAGCGCGTGCGCGAAGTGGCCAACCGCCTGGCCATGAGCGAATCCGACCTCTACCGCAAACAGCGCGTGGCCATTGCCGAGGTCGCGCGCACCCTGGCCGAGATGGAAGCCGGCGCCGATAGCCTGCCTGCCGACAACAACGGCGCCGCCCCTGTCGCCAATCCTCAACCCCTGGCGGTAGGCAGAGGGTGAGGAAGCGATCAACAGTCAACAATCAACAATCAACAGTCAACTGCTAAGCCGCCGGCCGTGCCTTCCCCCACCCGCCTCACCCAAGCCCGCCAATACCACATCCTGGGCGTCATCCTGCTCAGTGCGGGGCTGATCCTGGCCATCGAGCTGGTCTCCGGCGGCGCCAACGCGCGCTTCCTGCGCCTGCTGGTGGGATGGGGGGCGCTGCCTTTGGCGCTGTTGCTTGCCGCCGCCGGGCTGTATCTGCTCCTGCGCCAGCGCCTGGCCCCGCAGCTGGCGAAGAACTGGTACATCGAGTTCGTGCTGGGGGTGCAGGCGCTCTTCGTAGCTGCCTTGGCGGCTACCCACTTGAGCCTGGGCGCGGATAGCTATCTGGATGCACAGGCCGGGCGGGGCGGGGGCATGGTGGGGTGGGCATTGTCCGACCTGCTGCGAGAGGGGATGGGCGCGGCCGGGGCCTGGTTTGTCGTCATCGCCCTCACCGCTGTGGGCCTGTTCCTCATCTTCAACTACAGTCCACTGCGGGCTTTGCCCCTGCCGGCCTGGCTCATCCCGGCGCCGCGTCCTGCCAGGAGGCCCGAGGGCGGAGGGCGGAAGGCGGAGGGCGGAGGGCGGAGGGCAGAGGGCGGAGAGACCGGGAAATCTGGCAAGGGTGCGGACGCGCCGGCAGCGAAGCCCGCGCCGCCGCCTGCCGCCGCCCGCGCGCCCGCAATCGCAACTCAACCACCGGCCAAACAACCGGCCGCAGCCCGACCGGTCGAGCCTGCAGCCAAACCGATTGTTGCCCCGACCACAGCCACCGTCGCCCGCGGTCTCGCTCCGCCGCCGACCCCCCGTCGCGGCAAAAAACTCCCGCCGCTCGACCTGCTGCAGGGCGAGGACAAAGGCGGGTCGAGCAACCAGCAGGCCGCCATCCAGGCCGCCATCATCGAAGACACCCTGGCCAGCTTCGGCATCCCGGCCAAAGTCGTGGAAACCAACATCGGCCCCACCGTCACCCAATTCGGCGTCGCGCCCGGCAACATCCAGAAGAACGACCGCATCCTGCGCGTGCGCGTCAACCAGATCGTGTCGCTGTCCGACGACCTGGCCCTGGCCCTGGCCGCCAGCCCCGTGCGGATCGAGGCCCCCGTGCCGGGCCGCCCCTACGTTGGCATCGAAGTCCCCAACCCCGACAGCACCCTGGTCAGCCTGCGCCGCCTCTTGCAGGATCGCGCCTTCAAGAAGATCGGCGCACCCCTGGCCGTCCCCTTCGGTCGCGATGTCAGTGGGGCCATCGTCGCCGCCGACCTGCACAAACTACCGCACCTGCTCATCGCCGGCGCCACCGGGTCGGGCAAATCGGTGGCCCTGAACGCCATCATCTGCTCCCTGCTTTTCAACAACACCCCCGACGCCCTGCGCCTGATCCTGGTCGACCCCAAGCGCGTCGAATTCCCCGGCTACAATGGCATCCCCCACCTGGTGGCGCCGGTGGTGACGGAGATCGACCACGCCGGCGGCGCCCTGAGTTGGCTGCTGATCGAGATGGACGAACGCTATCGTCGCTTCGCCGCCCGCAACGTCCGCAACATCACGGCCTTCAACGAAAGCGCCCCTGCCAGCGAACGCCTGCCCTACCTGGTGCTGGTGATCGACGAGCTGGCCGACATGATGATGACCGCCCCAGAGGTGATCGAGGCCAAGCTCGTCCGCCTGGCGCAGATGGCGCGCGCCACCGGCATCCACCTGGTTGTAGCCACGCAGCGGCCCTCGGTGGATGTGGTGACGGGGCTGATCAAGGCCAACTTCCCCGCCCGGCTGGCCTTCGCAGTCACCAGCCAGATCGACTCGCGCGTCATCCTCGACACGCCCGGCGCCGAGAAGCTGTTGGGGCGAGGCGACGGCCTGCTGATGACCGCCGACAGCGCCAAATTGCGACGCATCCAGGGCTGCTTCGTCAGCGACAACGAGATCGGCGACCTGGTGCGCTGGTGGCAGACCAACTACCCCGCGCCGCCGCCCGACCCCACCCGGCCGCGCTATCCCTGGAGCCAACTGATGGCGGATGAGGCGACCGCCGATGACCTGATGCAGCAGGCCATCGAGAAGCTCCGCAGCCGCCAGACGATCAGCGTATCGGGTTTGCAGCGACTGCTGGGTGTGGGCTATCCGCGGGCGGCCCGGCTGATGGAAGAGCTGGAGACGGAGGGCATCGTCGGGCCAGAGGGCGACCGGCGCACGGGCCGGCCGGTGCTGATCGAGGATGAGGATCTGCTCGGCTAGCCGAGAAGCAGGTCACTCTGCCCGCAAAACATTGGGGTTTCCCGTTCATTGTGTTAGACTGTTTGTTCGGTCTGGGCAACCGTCTATTTTTCTCGCCCAGGCCGATTCTCATTCCAGGAGACCGCCACTTGTCCAGGACACAATCCAAGCCCGGTAAGAAAGCCAAAGAGACGATCGAAGTCGATGGCACCATCACCGAAGCATTGCCCAACACCATGTTCCGCGTCCGGCTCGATAACGGCCACGAAGTGTTGGCCCACATCTCCGGCAAGATGCGCATGTACTACATCCGCATCCTGCTGGGCGACCGCGTCACCGTCGAGCTTTCGCCCTACGACCTCACCCGCGGGCGCATCACCTTCCGCCATCGCACCTGATTCATCGCGCCTCATTTGGGGCCGTCTTTTTCGGGCGAATAGCTCAGCAGGCTAGAGCGCTTCCCTTACAAGGAAGAGGCCACAGGTTCGAGTCCTGTTTCGCCCATTCATGGCTAGAAGAGCGACGGGGAAGTTGAACGACAAGGAAGGGAAATCGCCTCCACCACGCAGAGGATTCTATGGCGAAAAAGAAGGTAAAGAGCAATTTTTCGCAACTTTTGCTCAATCTGATCACAGAACCCCATTTTGTTCGCTACGAGAATCTGCTGCGTGAACCCAACTTCTTCACGATTGTCGGCAGATCGCATTATGAACGCTGGCATGCGGCGTTTTGGGGTTGGCTGCTGGATGCCAACGGAACACATCTTTTGGGAGACTACACGCTGCGACGTTTTCTAGCCTTGCTGGTGGATGAACGCTGTCTGAGATCGACGCTGTCCCCCGATGGCTTTTTGCTCGGCATCGTTCCCTTGGCCGAGTTTAGCGATGTACAGGTGTTGCCCAACGAGTATGTGCCCGTCGAAACAAATGTGAGGAATGTGGGCCGGTTCGATATCTTCGCCAGTTTTTCGTTTGGGGGCAATGGACTGGTTCCGGGCAGGGCCAATCTCTTGGTCGAGATGAAGATCGACTCCCGGCCGGACGGCGTACAATCGCGCAAATATGCCGACTGGTTGCTCGAACAGCATCGCAAGGATGCCAATCTCCTCGTTTACCTGACCCCACAGCTCGGCCCCGACTCGCTCTCAACCGTGGGCGATGAACGATGGCACTGCCTTGACTATCAGTTGCTCAATGACAAGTTCCTGTTGCCGCTTCTCGACCATCCGCGGCTGAACGAAAAGGTCAAGCCGTTCATCGTCCAGTATATCAAGAACCTCAGAACACGAAACAGGGGCATCAAAATGGCAATCACTGAAGAGGAAAAGAGGCTGGCCCTGGCGCTTTATGAGAAGTATAGCGATGTCTTCGACTCGATCTACGACGCGTTGGTTTCAGTAGGAACGATCGACGCCAGCACGGCCGATGTGTCGTCGGCGAGGGGAAGGGCTTCGGGCAGGTTGGCTGTACGGGTCGAGGATGCCCTGATCAGTGGGGACAATGTCAGGCTGCTCTTCGCCGAAGTGCTGCGCTATTTGGTGGATCATGACTACGTGCTGCGACTGCCCATGCCCTGGGGAAGCAGCAACCAACGCTACATTATCACCAATGAGGAACCACCTGTTCATCCCAACGGACGGCCGTTTTTCTATCCTGTCAAGCACCAGGGCTATACGCTAGAAAGCCATTATGCCAGGGACAGGGCGATGCGCGTATTGAACGACTTGTGCACGAAGCTGGACCTTCACTTCGAAGTGGTCGCAACGTGAACACCGAAGCCGCCTCCCCCTACCGCACCCTCCCCAGCACCGACCGCCTGCTGGCCCAGCCCGAACTGGCTGGGGCGCTGGCGGAGTTCGGGCGCAGCACGGTGCGCGACGCCGCCCGCCGCCTGCTAGAGGCTGTGCGGGCCGAGATCGCTGCCGGAGCGAGCGCACCGAGCCTGGTCGATCTCATCGCCCGGCTGCTGGCCGACCTCCGGCGCGACCTGACCCCCAGCCTGCGCCCCCTCATCAACGCCACCGGCGTCATCATCCACACCAACCTGGGCCGCGTCCCCCTCTCGGCGTCGGCCCAGCAGGCCATGATCGCGGCGGCGACCGGCTACAGCAACCTGGAATACGACCTGGAGGCGGGACAGCGCGGCAGCCGTTACGACCACGCCGAACGGCAGTTGTGCGAATTGACCGGGGCCGAAGCGGCCCTGGTGGTGAACAACAACGCCGCCGCCGTCACTCTGGCGCTGCGCGGCCTGGCCGCCGGCCGCGAGGTGATCATCTCGCGCGGGGAACTGGTCGAGATCGGCGGCGGCTTCCGCATCCCCGACATCCTGGCCCAGAGCGGCGCCCGGCTGGTGGAGGTGGGGACGACCAACCGCACCCGTCTTGCCGATTATAGCGCCGCCCTCACCCCCGCCACGGCCGCCATCCTCAAGGTCCATCCCTCCAATTTTCGCATCATCGGCTTCAGCCAGGCCGCCGCCATCGACGAACTGGCGGCGATGGGCCGGGCGCTGAACCCGGCTGTGCCCCTGATCGATGACCTGGGCAGCGGCGCCCTCATCGACACCGCCCCCTTTGGCCTGGCCCACGAGCCGACCGTGCCAGAAAGCCTGGCCGCGGGCGCAACCATTGTCACCTTCAGCGGCGACAAGCTGCTGGGCGGGCCGCAGGCGGGCCTCATCGTTGGCGACAAGGCCCTCATCGCCGCCCTCAAGCGCCACCCCCTGACCCGCGCCCTGCGCCTGGACAAGATCACCCTGGCGGCGCTGCAAGCTACCTTGCTGGCCTATCTGCGCGGGACGGCCGCCGCCGAACTCCCGGTCTGGCAGATGATCGGCGCCGACCCGGCCAGCCTGGAAGCCCGCGCCCGCGCCTGGGCCGACGCCCTGACCCGCGCTGGCCTGGCCGCCGAGCTACGACCCGGCCAGAGCGCCATCGGCGGCGGCTCGCTGCCCGGCCAGACCCTGCCCACCACCCTCCTGACCCTGCCGGTTGCCCAACCCGATGTTCTGGCGGAGCAATTGCGGCGCGGCAATCCGCCCGTCGTCGCCCGCATCGACGATGACGCCCTGGTCTTCGACCCGCGCACCGTGCTACCAGGGCAGGAGGAGGCGCTGTTGGCCGCCATTCACCTTTCTTTCGGAGCCTGAAGATGGAGAGCGTTCTGCAAGGCCGCGTCATTCGCGCGGGCCGGGCCGAGGGTCCGGCGCTGGTCAGCCCCGCCGCCATCGGCTTCTTGGGCGGCGTCGATCCTGATAGCGGCGTCGTCCTCGACCCCGGCCACCCGTTGCAAGGCCAGTCCATCGCCGGCAAGATCCTGGTCTTCCCGCACGGCAAAGGCTCGACGGTGGGTTCCTACACCATCCTGCGGCTGGCGCGGGCGGGGGCGGCCCCGCTGGCGATGATCAACAGCAACTCAGAAGCGATCACGGCGGTGGGAGCGATCATCGCCGACATCCCCATGGTCGATCAGATCGACATCGGGCGCATTCAGACTGGCGACTGGGTGAGGGTGGAGGGCGAGAGGGTGGAGGTGAGGTCGGATCGCAACCAGTAATAGATCGCCCCGGCCCAATGACAAGCACGAGCCGGGGCGATGAACGACTGAAGTCGTTGCTACGGGGGGCGGGCGATGAACGACTAAAGTCGTTACTACGGGGGGCGATTATGAGAGAGGGTGAACGGCTGAAGCCGTTACGACGAGGGGTGGGGGCGGGGGTGAGATGTGGGGGTAGCGACGCTTGTAATGGATCAGGGTTGGCGTTGGCCGGGCCGCGCCCATGCCGTTGAGCACACGCGGGTTGGGGCTGAGCAGCTTGAGATCGAATTGTTGGAACAGGAGGGCGGCAATGATGCTCATCTCGGTGTTGGCGAAGTTCATCCCTGCGCACTTGTGGACGCCGCCGCCAAAACCGATCAGGCTGAAGCGATGCTGTTTGTCTTCCTCGCGACCGGGGGCAAAGCGCAGCGGGTCGTAGGTTTCGGGGTCGCGGAACCATTCGGGCAGGTAGTGGGCGACCATGGCCGCCGTCTGCACCAGCCAGCCGGCGGGAACCAGAAAGTCGCCAAATTCGATGTCCTGCTCGGCATGGCGCATCACCATCTCGGCCGAGGGTCGCAACCGTTCGGTCTCGCGCACGGCCCAGGCGATGTGGTCGAGGTCGTTGACCAGGGCGGCGTCGAAGGGAGCGCCATAGGGAAGTTTGGCGGCCAGTTCGGCCCGCACCAGATCGATGTACCACGGATTCTGGAGCATGAGGATGATCGTCCAGGCCGATTGGCCGGCGGTGGTCTCGTGGCCGGCGAAGTTGAGGCCGAGGATGAGCGAGAAGAGGGCGTCGTCCTCCAGCTCGCGGCCGTCTTTGTAGCGGGCGTTGACGAAGTCCTGTAAGAAATCGTCGTAGCGTTCGGGGTGGGCGCGGCGCTCGGCGATGATCGGCCTCAGGATCTCGATCATCCTGGCCTTGGCGCGGTCGCGGCGGCGGAATTTGGGCAGCGGCCAGTGGGGTGGGATCAGCGGGTCGAGCGCCCGGCCCAGGTCGCCATACAAGGCCCAGAATTCCGGCCCTACGCTCTGCTGGAAGGCCTCGCCCATGAGGGCGTAGCCGGCCACGTTTTGCACCAGGCGATTCATGGCCCCGGTGATCTCGATCTCGCCTTCCTGGCCCAGGTCAGCGAGCCAGTTCTGGGTCTGTTCCTGCATGATTTCGATGTAACGCTTCATTTTGGCGCGGCGAAACGGTTCGTGCAGGATGTGGCGCTGCTCGACGTAGGTTTCGTGCGAGGCCAGGAAGGCCACTTCGCCAAAGATGGCGCGCAGGAAGCCATACGGTTTGTCCATGTTCAGGGCTTTGTCGGTCTCCAGGAAGAAGGTGGACTGATTGGCTGGGCCGGCGACGACGGCGACGTTCTGGTTGGCCAGTTTGAGGGCGAAGACCGGGCCGTGTTCCTGGTAGCCGCGGCGGAGGAGGGGCGTCAGGTTGCTGCGATATTCCAGAGCGTGGCCCAAGACGGGCAAGGCGCCGGAGACAAAGGGCGGGGTGGGTTTGGTCATGGGTAGGGGGTCTTGAACGGATGGAGCAGGGTCGATAAGGATATGATACAGGATATTACATATCCTTGATATGACCTGTATCATTTCTTCCCACTTGTGTGAGAATCCGCTAAGACGTAAAATGCGCCCATGTCTCACTCCCGTCCCGATCCCCGCGTCCAACGCAGCCAGCAGCGGCTGCAGCAGGCGCTGGTGGCCCTCATCCTCGCCCGCGGCTACGGGGCGATCTCGGTGCGCGAGATCACCGCCGCCGCGGGGGTGAGTTATCCCACGTTTTTCCGCCACTATGCCAGCAAAGATGCCCTGTTGCTGGATGTGGTGGGCCATTCGCAGGCCGAGATGCTGGCGCTGCTCAAGCTGGGAAACGGCCATGCGCCGGCGCAGGCGGGCCGCATCATCTTCGAGCATGTGGGGCGGAATGAGCAGTTGTATCGGGTTTTGCTGCTCGACAAGGGGGCGCAGCATTTGTTGGCGCAGGTGCACGAGGCGGCGGTGGGCGAGGTGGCCTCGTTCTGGCAGCCAGTCGAGGGGGCTGCGATCCCCTTCGCCATCCTGGCCAACCATTTCGTGGCCGGCGTCATTGCCCTGCTGCGTTGGTGGCTGGAGCACGGCCAGCCGTATGAACCGGCGCAGATGGGGCAGATCTATGCCGATCTGATCTTCTGGCCGATGCAGCGGCTGTGGGTCGAGCGCGAGGCTTGAGGGCTATCGTTGCCCGACCGGAAGGCGGCTGCAAGTTGATGCAAGGGTGGCAAGCGGCTATAATGACGGCGAATCATCGCTGGAGGTTTTGTTCTGAATGACAGTCATGGACATCGTCCGCCTGGGCGATCCCCGCTTACGTGTTAGATCCGCCCCGGTGCGGCGTTTCGATGCGCGCCTGGCGCGCCTGGCCACCGACATGGTGGAGACGATGCGCCAGGCCCAGGGGGTGGGCCTGGCGGCACCCCAGATTGGGGTGGCGGAACGGTTGATCGTGGTCGAAATGCGCAAAGAGGATTTCGAGGACGACCCGCAGGCCGGTAAGCTGTATGTGGTCGTCAATCCCGAAATCGTGCGCGACCGCGGCGAAAAGATCGCCGACGACGAGGGCTGTCTGTCCATCCCCGGCTATGTGGGCGAGATCGAGCGCCCGGATCAGGTGACGGTCAGGGGTTTCGACGTCCAGGGCAAGCCCCTGCGGATCAAGGCTTATGATTATCTGGCCCGGGTCTTCCAGCACGAGATCGACCACCTGGACGGCGTGCTCTTCATCGACCGCCTCACCGACCTGAGCAAGCTGCGGCGGCTAGTGCGCGACCCCAAGACCGACGAAGTGGTGGAAGAACCGGTGTCGGCCATCCCCACACGCGCCTGAAAAACAAACACCTGCCAGATCATGCATGGTCTGGCAGGTGCGGATTGGCGAGCAACGGGCGCGAATCAGTTGCTCAGGAAGGCGATCAGGCTGGCGATCTCCTGCGGGCTGAGGTCGAGATCGGGCATTTCGGTGGCAGGGCGAAGGCTTTTGGGATCGGCCAGCCACTGACGCAGGAACGGTGAGCCGGCCGGGGCGACGTAGTTCGTCAGCACAGGACCGATGTCAACGCTGACAAAACCGCGCGAGGGCGCCTCGGCGTGGACATGGCAGGTGACGCAGCCCTTGGCCAGGAACAAGGCCCGGCCTTCGCTGACCTGGCCGGCGCCAGCGCCAGACGGCGCGGCGGAGGCGGTGACGACGGTCGGAGGCGCGGCCGCCAACACCATCACCAGCGTCAGAGCGCCGGCCGCAGCCCCCAGGCCCAAGAGTCCGCCCAGCGCCCGGCGGCGGCGACCAAGCTGCAGGGCAGCCAGAAAGAGGGCGGTGGCTGCCAGCGCCAGCAGCAGGGGCAGCCACGGGTTGGCAATCGCAGTGGGCTGCGCGGCTGGCTCAGACACGGCTGTGGAGCCAGAGACGAGGGTCGAGCTGGCGGCGGCCACCGCCAGAGGCGCCCAACGCACCCACGGATCTTGATTGACGTCGATTCCCCACTCCCAGGCGCCCGAGCTGGGGAACGTGAGGTCGGCAGTGTAATGCCCGGTAGGGCCTTGCGTTTGGGGTGTGACCTGCAAACGCTGGCCCGTAGCCTCGTTCTGGGCGACCACAGAAAGCCCATCCCAAAAGACCGGTGTGCGGCCATGTTGGCGCAGCATGAAGCCGATGGTGAGCGGCTGGCCGGCAGTCGCCGAAGCCGGCAGCGAATCGAGCGTGATGACGAACCAGCCGCCTGCCTGGGCCAGCGAGGCGACTGAGAGGGCGAGGGCGAGGACGGTGAGCAAGAACAGACGGCGGAGGGATGTTGGCATCGGGCAGACTCCTTGCGAGGCATGGGTGTGGTTCGGGCAGCACGGGGCGCTGCTGATGACAGGTATACACCGCCGGCCGGGTGTAGGTTCCATCCTCACTCAGCCGCCAGTGATTCCGCTATTTTTCGGGCCTCGGCCAGCGGCAGGTCGGTCTCCAGCCGGTAGGTGACATCCCCCTGCTCCCACAGCAGCACATGGCCCTGCACCAGGCGGCGCAGGCTGGGGTCGCCATTGCTGGCTTGCAGCAGGTGGGGGCCGTCGATCCACAGGGCCCAGTGGCTGCCGACTGAGCTTTCTTCGATCATACGCACATTGCGTTTGTCGAACGAGAAAGCGGCGCCGATTTGTGTCAGGCTCAACCGCACCTGATCAGGCTGGCCTGGCTGCAACCACACGAGCACGACGGCGGGGCCATCGAGTTCCTGGACGAAGACATGATCGGGCTGGCCCAGGTCGGCGGGATAGGTGGGCAGCAGGATGGGGAAGGGGAGTTGCTGGCGGGCAGCAGCCAGGGTGGTCTCGCCGGCCAGATCGAGCACAGAAGCCAGGGGCGTGGCCGTGGGCAAGATGGGTGTGGCGATGCTTCTGCCTTCGTCGGCTGTGGGCGTCGGCTCGGCCAGGAAGATGCGGACGGCGCCCAAACGCAGGAACTCGACCACTGCCGCTCGCACAGGTGGGACGGCCATCAGCCCGGCCAGCAGCGCCAGCATGATGACCGTCGCCCAGGCCCAACGCGGGCTGCTGCCGGCAGCGGGCCAGGGCGAAGCCGACCGGGAGAGATCAGGGGTGGGGGGATAGGTGAAGGCCCGCGCCAGGGTCTGCACCCGCCCTTCCCAATCAGTGGAGGGCCGGATCACGTGTGACCTCCTGCTGAAGGTGAGGGAAATCGGCCTGCACGACCGCCCGCAGCCGCTGCAAGGCGCGATGCAGCCGCGATTTCACGGTTCCGGGGGCGATGCCGAGCGCCGCCGCGGTTTCGGCCTCGGTCAGTTCCAGATAGTAGCGCATGTAGATGATCTCCTGGTCGGTGCGACCCAGCCGCCGGATCGCCTGCCAGAGGATGGTCGCCTCGTCGTGGGCGACGTGGGCTTCCTGGTGCATCGCCGCCGGCGGCGTGGCCTGGAAGAGCCGTTGCAGGGCGGCAAAGTAGCGGCCGGCCGAGCGACGCTGGTTGTAGGCCAGGTTGGTGGCGATCTGAAGCAGCCAGGGGCGCAAGGGCCGCCCGACATCGAAACGGTGCAACGAGCGAAAGGCGCGCAAAAAGGTTTCCTGGGCAATATCCTCGGCGGCGTCGGCATCACCGACGATGAGGTAGGCCAGGCGAAAGACCGGGGTCTGGTGCTGGCGAACCAGCGTTTCCCAGGCGATGGCGTCGCCCTGGCGGGCGGCTGTCGCCAGTTCGGCATCGATCACGCGGCAAGCTCGGTGGGGATGGATGGTGCGTTTCATATCACATACACCGCCGCGGCGCAAACGGTTCCAGACTGACCCCCGCCCGCCGCTCTTTGCCATCGGCTGCGGTTGCGCTATACTGCCGTCGCCCGTTGTCTTGCCATCCTCCCCACTCTCAGTCTGCGCTCGATGACCTCGCCAGCCCTGGTCGTTCGGAACCTCAGCTATCGCTATCGCACGCGCTCTGCCCCGGCCCTGGAGGAATGCTCGTTCGAGGCGCAGCCGGGCGAGATCATCCTCATTGCCGGCGCCAGCGGCTGCGGCAAGACGACCCTGATGCGCTGCATCAACGGTCTGATCCCCAACTCGTACAAGGGCGGCGAGTTGAGCGGCTCGGTCGAGGTCAACGGCCAGCCGGTGGCAGGCAAGACGCTGGCCGAGTTGGCCGGGATGGTGGGGACGGTGCTGCAGGACCCCGAGAAGCAGATCGTGGGCGCGTATGTGCTCAACGAAGTCGCTTTTGGCCTGGAAAACCTGGGTCTCGACCGCGACGAGATCATCCAGCGGGTGGACGAGACGCTGGCCTGGTTGGGCATCGGCCATCTGCGCGAGCGCGAGACCTTTGCCCTTTCGGGCGGCGAGAAGCAGAAGGTGGCCCTGGCCGGCGTGCTGGCCATGCGCCCCGACATCCTCCTGCTCGATGAACCGCTGGCCAGCCTGGACCCCGCCAGCGCCCTCGACGCCCTCGATGGCATCCGCGCCCTGGCCGACGCCGGCAAAACGATCCTCCTGATCGAACACCGGGTGGAGGACGTGTTGCGAGTGCGGCCCGACCGGGTGCTGTTTCTCGAAGCCGGGCGACAAAGATACTTCGGCCCGACGGAGGGTTTTCTGGCTATGGCCGACCCCACCCAGGTCAAGCTGCCGGCCCAGTTCACCGCCCGCGCCGCCGTCCGTGAGCGGGCCGCTGATCTGGCGATAACGGCGGCGCCGTCTGCCGAGGGCGCCCCCCTGGTTGTCTTCGACCAGGTCGATTTCTGGTACGAGGCCGGGCGGCCGGTGCTGCACGAGATCAGCACCGACATCCGCGCCGGCGATGTCATCGCCCTGTTGGGGGCCAACGGCGCCGGCAAGAGCACGCTGGTCAAGCACGCCATCTGTCTCTTGCGCCCGCGTCGCGGCCGGGTGCTCGTCGGCGGCAAGGACACCCGCCAGCTGACCGCCGCCCAAACCGCCCGCTCGGTGGGCTATGTCTTCCAAAGCCCCACCCACATGCTGTTTGCACCCACCGTGACCGAGGAACTGGCCTTCGGGCCTCGCAACATCGGCTTTGCCGAGGCAAGCGTGCGGGCCAGCGTTGCCCATGCCGTCGATGTCACCAATCTGCACGGCTTGGAGCAGCAGCCGCCGCTTTCCCTGAGCTTCGGGCAACAGCGGCGCGTGGGCATTGCCGCCATCGTGGCCATGCAGTCCACCATCCTGGTCATGGACGAACCGACCGCCGGGCAGGACTACCGCAACTACACCGGCTTTATGACCGCTATCATGACCATGCGCCAACAGAGTGCGGCCACCGACAACGGGAAGACGCCGTTCGAGGCCATCCTGTTTATCACCCATGATCTCGATCTGGCGGTTGGCTATGCCAATCGGGTCTGGCTGTTCAACCAGGGCCGGCTGGCGGCGGATGGCCCGCCCGAACAGGTGCTGGCCGATGACGCCCTGCTGGAGAAGTGCCGTGTGGTCCCCACCTCGTTGTTGCGCCTCAACCGAGAATTGCTACCGCGAACCGGTCGCTTTCAGCGCGCTGAGGCGCTGGGCAAGTTTATGACGTGAGCAGTCGTTGCGAGGAGGCAATGGCTGTTGGCGATGAATCGTTCCAACTCGTTCTTTTCTCATCCTGAAGGAGGTTTTCTGCTATGACTACACAAAGTGCGCGTTCCAGTCTGACGCTGACCCGCGTCATCGGCGCCCTTGTCGTGGCCACGGTCGTACTCATCCTGGCCAATCTGCTGGCCACGAGCGGCGACGAGGCCAACCGGGCCGAGGGCGTCGACTGGATCCTCTACCTGGTGGGCGCAGTGATCACGATGGCCATCTACTTCTTTTTCGCCGGCAGACCGATCTGGCAGGTGACGACGCGCGAGATCGTTTACATGGCCATCGGCGCTGCCCTGTATGGCGTGCTCTCGTGGGCCACCAACATCGTCCAGCTGCCTTCGGTCAGCCTGGTGTCGCTGCGGCCGGCGGTCGTCCTGCCCGTGTTCTTCGGCTTCGTCTTCGGCCCGGTGGTGGGTTTCTTCACCGGCGCCGTGGGCAACATCCTGGGCGATGCCCTCACCGGCTGGGGTGTGTACCCGGTTTGGGACATCGGCAATGGGCTGATGGGCATGATCCCCGGTCTCATCCTCGCCTTTGCCAACCGTGAGCGCGTCACCCGCAACGTGCTCTATCTCGTCGCCGGTGTGTTGATCGTCTTCACGGCGTTGGCGCTGGCGTTCCCGGCGGTCGAGCATCCGTGGGCGGGTCAGACGGTGGGGCAGTGGTGGCCGTTGTTGGTCATCTTGCTGGTGCTGGTGGTGGCGGGCTATCTGCTGTTGCGCCGGCGACCATCGATCGGCGCCAGCATCGTCTGGGGGGCGCTGGGGGTGATCGTGGGCATGGGCTTTGCCAGCATCGCCGATATTTGGGTCAACGGCTACAGCGTTGCCACGGCCCTGCTGGGTGAGTTCGTCCCGGCAGCGGGGGCCAACCTGTTCATGATCGTCATCCTGATGCCCATCCTGACCGCCGCCTGGGAGGCTGCCCGCGCCCAAAGCGGTCGCTGATCCCTGGCAAGCGGCGGCGGTTTCCTCCTCGACCGCCGCCGCAACAAGAGGTGCGACGCACCTGCCCCATTTCCCTCGGCCATGCTCGTCAACTGGAACTACAAGGAACGCGATACCATCGTCCAGAAGCTGGACCCGCGCGCGCGCGTCCTTTTCATCCTCTGCGCCATCGTCGCCATCACCCTGGTGTGGGATCTGCGCTTGCTGGCGATCTGGCTGGTCTTCGCGCTGGGTGTGCTGCGACTGGCAAAGCTGACCTGGCAGGAGACGCGGCGCTTCTGGCTGGTGGTGATCCCGGTTGTCACGGCGATGGTGCTGCTGACGGCGCTGACCGGGCGCGGGGGCGAGGAAGCCTATCAGGAACAGACGATCGTCTGGCAGGCGCGCTGGTCGCTGGGTGGCTGGTCGCCGTCGTTCAGCAGCCAGCAGTTGGTCTTCGCCCTCTGCCAGTTTGCGCGCATGATCAGCATGGCGGCGCTATCGCTGATCATCCCCTTCACCATCCATCCGGCCCAGTACGGCATCACGTTCAAGGGGCTGGGCCTGTCGGACAAATTCGCCGCCGCCACCGACCTGGCCTTTCGCTTCGTCCCCACCCTGGGCCGGGATTTCCAGACCGTGCTGGATGCCCAGCGCGCACGCGGCTACGAGGTGGAGCGGTTGGGCGGAGGGTTGGCGCAGCAGGTGCGGCGGCTGGCGCCCCTGGTCATCCCTATCACCATTGGCGCCATCCTGGGGGCCGAAGACATCATCGATGCCATGGATTTGCGCGCCTTTGGCACGCAGAAGCGCACCTGGGTGACGGTGCTGGTCTACAAGTATGGCGACTACGCCCTCATCGCCGCCGGTGTGCTCGCCATCGTCATCACGGCCATCCTGCGCTGGCAAGGGATGATCTATTTCTGGCTGCCGACGGGATGAGGCGCTTGACAAGTGCTGGTTGTTGTCTTCACCGAACCTGGACCGGACATCGTCCGGCTCATTTCTGCCCGCAGGGCAAACCACCATGAACGAGCGAAATATTCCGAAAGCATCCGCGACTGATTGGGAACATCTGGAGCGGATGGCGGACGACGATATCGACTATAGCGACATCCCACCGCTAGGAGATGATTTCTTTGCGCGGGCGCGTGTCTATGTGCCTCGAGCGGTCCGCCCAAACTCTGTCGAATTGGATCAGGATGTCCTGACCTGGTTCCGAGGACGTGACAAACAGCACCCCAATCTAATCAATGCCATCCTGCGGAAGTATATCGAAATCCAACAGGAAACCGCAGCATAGCCACAGCCAGCGTTCGTTGGTTCTGGCCCCGTGCGGGCGCAGGCGTTCTCAGTTTGCTGCGACTGGCATCTCGGCGTTGTTGGCAGGCGGGGCGACGGGTGGCGGCGGAGGAGAGCCGGCCGGCGGATCCTCGGCGACGAGCATGAACCCAAACACCGTCTGGCCGATGGTGATGCGGTCGCTGTTCTCCAGTTTGCGCCGCTGCTCCTTCTGCCCGTTCACCAGCAGGCCGTTGGCGCTGGCCAGGTCGTAGATAACAAAGCCCTCTTTCTCCAGCCGGACGCGGGCGTGCTGCCGCGACATGGTGGGATCCTCGACCGAGGCCGGGTTGTAGCGGCTGTCGCGACCGATGTCGGTCAGCACATCCAGCCGGAATTCCTTCCCCGCCCGCGGCCCGTTCATCACCACCAGCCAGGCCAACGGCAGGGGCTGAGATAGCTCCGGTTGTAGCACGCGGGTGCGGTCATCCAACGGCGACGAGAGGTCGATGACCTGGCTGCCGATGACCTGGGTGGCCGCCGGCGGGGAGGGGTCTGGACGGCGGCGCAGTGGCGGGGGTGATGGGGCCGGGGTGAGGCGGGTGATGGTGGGGGCTGCGGCCAGGGTCGGGGCTTCCTCGGCCGGCGCTTCGGTCAGTTCCGGGCCGGCGGCCGCTTCGAGGGCATGGACGCCGATGCCGGCGCTGTAGAGCACGAGCGTGATCAGGGCGACGAGGGTGGCGAAGGCGCCCAGGTAGGCCAGGAGGATAGCCATCTCGCCAGGCCCCTGCGCCAGGTTGGGGAACAGGCTGAGCACCGCGCCGGGCGCCACCACCAGGGCCGAGATCAGGGAGAAGGCCTTCCACAACGGGGCCGAGAGCTGGCGACGCTGGCAATCGAAAAAGACCCACAGGCTGGTGACGATGGTGACGGCCAGACCCAGGGCGACGCCCCACTGATACCAGGTGGTCGCGAAGCGGGTTGGGTCGCCAAAAAGGGCTGCGAGCATAGGGGATCAGAGCTGCTTGAAGACGAAGACGGTCTGGCCGATGCTCAGGCGGTCTTCATCGCGCAGGGGCTGCTGCGAGATGCGCTGGCCGTTGACAAAGGTGCCGTTGGCGCTGGCCAGGTCGTGAGCGTAGAACTGCAGATGGTCGACGAGGCGCTCGGCCAGGATGCGGGCATGAAAGCGCGAGACGGCATCGTCGTCCACCAGGATGTCGTTGGGCGGCACCCGGCCCAGGTTGACGCCTGCCGCCTTGAGGGGGTAGAGGCGACCGCGGCGCGGGCCGTTCAGCATCACCAGCCAGGCGAAACTGGGCGTTTCCTGGCCGATGACGAGGGTGGGGCCGGGTTCGGCCTCGGGCGTAGGGAGCGGGACGGAGATGGACATCAAGGTTTGCCGGTGGTGAACAGCAGGCTGACGCTGCCCAGCCGTAGCTCGTCGCCATCCTGCAAGGGTTGGCGCTGGACGGCGGCGGTGTAGCCGGTCTCACCGCCCAGAAAGGTGCCGTTGGTGCTGCCCAAGTCGTAGATGACGAAGCGCCCGTGTTCCTGGCGAATCTGGGCGTGCAGGCCACTGACGGTGGGGTCGCTGAGGACGACGTTGGCCCGAGCCGGGTCGCGGCCGAGGACGAGGGTCTGGCCGGGGTGGAGGGGGAAGCTCTGGCCCAGTTGTTGGCCGCTGCGCACGACCAGCCAGGCAATGGCCTGATCGGCCGCCGGCGACCCGGCTGCAAGCTGCTGCGTCGATGGGGCCGAGGCGAGGGTGTCGGAGTCGTAGAGGGCAGCGGCGCCCGCCCCGGCGGCGGCCCCGCTCTCGCGGCCGGGGCGAGGACGAGGCGGCGGCGGCACCAGGTTGCCGGCCACGCCCACCACCGCCGGCGGCG
>JAIBAP010000062.1 GCA_019695115.1 Caldilineales bacterium
AAGTGACTTGGCTGTAGTTGCTGCCATACGTCTATGGCCGACGCTCATTTTGCCACACGCTCAACCATTGTTCAACCAGTTTCCATGCCTACTTTACTTGACCATAAATAAACCAACGGCATCTGATTACTGACCACTGACCACTGACCACTGCCCCCATGCCCCCCCTCATCCTCGTCACCGGCGTCACCGGCTACATCGGCGGTCGCCTTGTCCCCCACCTGCTGGCATCCGGCCAGCGCGTGCGCGTCCTCACCCGCGACGCCTCCCGGCTTCAGGGCCGCGCCTGGGTCGATCAGGTGGAGATCGTCCAGGGCGATGTCCTCGACCCCGACTCGCTGGCCCCGGCCATGAGCGACGTCTTCGCCGCCTACTATCTCATCCACAGCATGAGCGGCGAAAACTTCCACGAGCGCGACCTGGCAGCGGCTGCCAACTTCGGCCAGGCGGCCGCCGAGGCCGGCGTCGAACGCATCATCTATCTGGGCGGGTTGGGCGACCCAGAGACCGACCTCTCGTTGCACCTGCGTTCGCGCCAGCAAACGGGCCAGGCGCTGGCAGCCGCAGGGGCGCCCGTCACCGAATTTCGCTCCGCCGTCGTCGTGGGGTCGGGCAGCGTCTCGTTCGAGATGATCCGCAACCTGACCGAGCGCCTGCCGGTCATGATCTGCCCGCAGTGGGTATACACCCGCGTCCAACCGATTGGCATCCGCGACGTGCTCGACTATCTGACTGCCGCCCTGTCGGTGGAGGAAAGCGCCGGGCGGGTGGTCGAGATCGGCGGCGCCGACATCCTCACCTATGC
Source organism: Caldilineales bacterium (assembly GCA_019695115.1). Classification (GTDB taxonomy): domain Bacteria; phylum Chloroflexota; class Anaerolineae; order J102; family J102; genus SSF26. The sequence continues at coordinate 806 of JAIBAP010000062.1, forward strand.
CGAGATGATGCAGGGCTACGCGGCGGTGCGCGGCCTCCGCCGCTGGCTGATCTCGGTGCCCGTCCTCACGCCCCGTCTGTCCTCGTACTGGGTGCACTGGATGACGCCGGTCCCCTCCGAAATCGCCCGGCCGCTGATCGAGGGCCTGCGCAACGAGGTGATCGTGCGCGACGAGAGCGCCCGCCTGTTGTTCCCCCACATCCAGCCGATGGACTATCGCACTGCCGTCGCCCGCGCCCTGGTCAAGCTTGACGCCAAGAAGGTGGAGACAACCTGGAGCGACGCCCTGGCCAGCAGCCGCGGCGACAAACCCTCGATCATGCTCAGCAGTCAGGAAGGCATGATCGTCGAACGCCGCCAACAAGAAGTGCAGGCATCGCCCGCCCAAATCTTCGCCGCCTTCACCGCTCTGGGCGGCAAACGGGGCTGGCTGTATTGGAACTGGGCCTGGCGGGTGCGCGGGGTCATCGACCGGCTGGTGGGCGGGGTGGGCCTGCGCCGCGGCCGGCGCCATGCCACCGACCTGCGGGTGGGCGACGCCGTCGATTTTTGGCGCGTCGAAGCCGTCGAAGCCGAGCGGATGCTGTTGCTGCGGGCCGAGATGAAGCTACCGGGCCTGGCCTGGCTCCAATTCGAGACCGCGCCGCTGGCGGATGGTCGCAGCTTGTTGCGACAGCGCGCCTTCTTTGCTCCCAAAGGGCTTTCGGGCCTGGCCTATTGGTACCTTCTCTATCCTGTTCACCGCTTCATCTTTTCGGGGATGGCGCAGTCGCTGGCGCGCCTGGCCGAACAGGGAAGCGGAGAACCGCAGGGGGCATCGGGCGGTTCCTGATTTGCCGCACCCCACCGAGTTTCGCTACGGAGACCTTTTGTGACCCCACCTTCTGTGACGACCAACACCTCACCCAAACCGCGACGTCTTTGGCGCTGGCTGCTCAGCGCCGTCCTGGTCGCCATCGTCCTGGCCGCCGGCGCCTTTCTCGCCTGGGCCATGACCCCGCTCGGCCCCACCGCCTCGGCCCTGGCAGCCCTCGAATCCGACGCCGCGGTGACCGTCGAGGCCGGCGAATGGCTCGTCTTCCGACCGGCCAACGCCGAACCGACGACCGGCTTCATCTTCTACCCCGGCGGCCGCGTCGATTACCGCTCCTATGCCCCGCAGATGCGCGCCCTCGCCGAACAGGGCTACCTGGCGGTGATTGCGCCCATGCCGCTCAGCCTGGCCGTCCTGTCGCCAGACAAAGCCGCCAGCATCATGGCCGACTTCCCGCAGATCGAACGGTGGGCGCTCGGCGGGCATTCGCTCGGCGGCGCCATGGCGGCCGCTTTCGTCAGCAGCCATCCCGACGCCGCCGATGGGCTTGTCTTGTGGGCGGCCTATCCTGCCGGCAACACCGACCTGTCCGGGCTTGATCTGACCGTCGCCTCGGTCTACGGCACGAACGACCAGGTTGCCACACCGGCCGAAATCCTGGATTCGCAATCCCGCCTGCCGGCCGCTACCCGGTGGGCAGCCATCGAAGGCGGCAATCACGCCCAATTTGGCAGCTACGGCCCTCAGCCAGGCGATGGCCAACCCGATATCTCGGCCCAGGAACAGACCGAACAGACTGCCGCCGCCACCGTCGAGATCCTTTCTGGCCTGCAATGACCACCTCCCGCACCGGAAGCCCCGCGGCTGCACAAAAAGCAACTACATACCCTCTCCCCGGCCCCGTCATCTTCTTTGGCTCAGGCGAGACCTCGCCCAGCGGCCGCAAGGTGTTCGACCTCATCCTCCAGCGCCTGCCGCCGCGCCCCACCATCAGCATCCTGGAGACGCCGGCCGGCTTCCAGCCCAACTCGGCCGCAGTGGCGGGTCAGATCGCCGCCTTCGTCCAGAAGCACCTGCGCAACTTCGAGCCGCAGACGGTGGTCGTGCCCGCCCGCCGGCGCGACTCTGCCTTCAGCCCCGACGATCCTGCCATTGCCGCCATGCTGCACCCGGCTGACGCCATCTTCCTCGGCCCCGGCAGCCCCACCTACACCGTGCGCCAGCTACACGACACCCTCACCTGGCAACGACTGCAAACCCGTCATCGTCTTGGCGCCGCCATCCTCTTTGCCAGCGCCGCCGCCATCGCCGCCGGCGTCCATGTTCTCCCGGTCTATGAAATCTACAAGGCCGGGGAGGAATTGCACTGGCGGCAGGGGCTGGACTTCCTGGCCCCCTTTGGCCTTCAGCTCACCTTTGTCCCGCACTGGAACAACCAGGAGGGTGGGGCCGGGCTGGACACCTCCCGCTGTTTCATGGGCCGCGCCCGCTTTCAGGCCCTGCACTCGCTCCTCCCCGACGATAGCACCCTCGTCGGCCTCGACGAACACACCGCCCTCATCCTCGATCTGGCCGCCGGCGTCGGCTGCATCGAAGGCGCCGGCTCGGTGACATTGCTGCGAGGCGGCAGTTCGACCACCATGACCCGCGGCGCCACCTTCCCCCTCAGCCAACTGGGGCTGTTTCGCCTCCCCGCCGAACCGCCCCCATCCCTCCCCACCACCCTGCCCATGCCGGCGGCTGCCCCCGCCCCCGCAGAGCCGCCGTTCCGGGTGGCGAGCATCCTCGGCCAACGCGAAGCCGCCCGCCAGGGCCGCGATTGGGCGGCCGCCGACGCCCTCCGGGCCGAGATCACGGCCCTGGGCTGGGATGTCAGAGATACGCCCGCCGGCCCGCAACTCCACCGGCACACCCCAGAGAGAAACCAGTCATGAACCGCCTCGCCCTCCTGTCCCTCCGCTATGGCTTCGTCATCGGCGACAAGGAACGATTGGGCGGCGACATCGCCTTCGGGCGCAAACTCAAGGCCTACTGGACGCCGGTCGAGCAGCCCGCCAGCGAGCAGAAACCGGCCGGGGTGGGCTGCGGCGCTCGCCATCGCTGATGGTCCGGCCCGGCGCGTTGGCGGCGGCTGTTGTACAATACGAACCGGCGTTCAGCGCCGACAGCCTCTGCACGCCGCCCGCCCCACGTTCTCTGGAGAAGCCCACATGGAAGAATCGAGCCGCTCGGACATCCGTCGCCTGCTGAAGATCTTCGGCGTGCAGGCCGACGAAGCCGTCATAGCCCATCTCACCCGCCACCCTGTCGGCGCTCCCCTGCGCCTGCGTCTGCGACTTGAAGACCTGACCGACTACGAGGGCGATCCGGCAGTGCCGCCGTTGCAACTCGAAATCGAGGGCGAGGTGCGCCGCGACTGACAACGGTTCGCAAGCGGCTTGCTCGCGGCTCGCTCAGGCCGGGGGTGAGGACGCCGACGCCCAAAAGACAAGAGGCGGTCAGTCTCGCCTGACCGCCTCCAGACAGGTCACCCCCTCTGGCCCGACGGTGGCGGCATGGACGACGCGGGCGCTCAAGTTCAAGCGATCGCCGGGCTGCATGACGACCTCTTCGTTCGAGGCCGGCAGATGGAAGGTGATCGACCCCCGCACCACATAGAGAATCTTGGTGTAGGAATGGCTGTGCGGGCTGTAGACGAAGTTGGGGCCATTGCTCCAGGTGTAGGGCGACAGCCCCTCGCTGCGCATCTGGGCGCGCAGCTCGGCCTCGCGGATGTCAGAGCCGTAGTTCCAGCGGGTGAAGGTGTGGGTGGGCATGGGTGGAGGAGGCAGGCTTGTAAACAGGGTGGAAGAGCGGCGCTATTATACTTCGGGAGCCCATTCTGCCGCGAGCCAGAGACTGGCAGCTCAGCTTGTCTGCTGCTCACTGTCGCCGGACAGCAACTGATCGAGCTGCGCCTCCAACGCAGCCTGTCTGCGTTTGTGGAAATCGATCTCGTTCTGCAGCTTGAGCGGCGGGAACTGGCCGTAGCTCAGGGCCTCGCGCTCCAGGCGCAGGCGGTTGAGCTGGCACTGCTGGTGCTGCTGCAGCAGTTCGGCGCGCACCTGCTCCCCGAAGCTGGGGACGCTAGAAGCCGCCGTATCCTGATGCAGGACGCCCTCCCGGTCGAGATGCAGCGGGGCGTAGTGCGTCTGGCTGCCCACATGCCCCGCTTCCGCCCATTCCAGGCGCACCCAGACGCTGCCTTCGGGCGGGGGCGCGGCGCCGGGGCCGTGCTGCCAGGTCTTGGCCTGGAACACGGTGCAGGCGCCGGCAGGCAGAGGGAGCGGGGCGGCAAGGCGCAGGTTCCGGCCATACGGCAGCGAGCGCTCGTTCACGATCAGTTGGCGGCTGCCGGGCGTTTCCCAGGCCCCGGGCTGCGGGTAGTCGAAATCGAGGTTGAGCAGCGTGCAGGGGCGCACTGTGTGCAGGGCATAGCTGATCTGCACGCGCAAGGCGGCTTCGGCCTCGTTCCAGAGGACGGCATTGCGGCCGCGGCCTGCCAGGGGTTCGATGGCAAAGGGCGGCGAAGCCGGCGACGCAGGCGAGACGCTGGCCGGCGCGCCAGGCAGCGAGATGTGTGCGCCGCGCATGTCCACGGTCATGTCGCCGACTGCGACATTGACGGCATTGATCTGGCCGATGCTGATACCGCCGGATGCTGTCGCAGCCGGAGTCAGGCCCGGGGTGGTCGTAGATGACGGAGCGCCAGGCGGGAGGTCTGGTTGCAGAGACTGAACTTCGTCGGGCATGGACATACTTCCTGAGACTAAAGGAAATGCTGTTTCGTAGTAACGCTCGTAACAACGTTCGTAACAACGTTCGTAGTAACGACTTCAGTCGTTTCTACATACACAATAACGACTGAAGTCGTTACTACAAGATGCTGCGAAATGCTGCACGGCGGCCGCCCCCTTCGACGAGCTCAGGACATGGCCTTCGGGGCGGATGGAAGGAATGCAGCGGCTTGGCTGCGTATGGCAAACATCAGGAGACAGCAGACAGGGGACAGGGGACAACTACGCAGAGAGAATCCTGGCGACACGAAATCCCTGGGTGAGGTACCAGTCCCCGGGACTGTACCAGTAGCGGAAGGCGCACCGTACCAGGCGGCGGTCGGCCGCCCAGCCGCCGCCGCGCCCCACGCGCGGGCCGGCGGCGTCCGGGTCTTCCAGGGCCGCGTCCGGGTCGTAGGGGTAGGGGGCGTAGCGGGTGGCCGTCCATTCGTAAACGTTGCCGGCCAGCTCGTGCAGTCCGTCCGGCGTGGATCCTTGCGGGTAGACGCCCACCGGCGTCGTGCGCAGCACCCGGCCTTCCAATGAATTGAGGCGGCCATCCGCCCAACGCCACCCCCAGGGATAGGGGCGACTACCGCCGCGGGCCGCCCACTCCCATTCCGGCTCGGAGGGCAAACGGAAGGGCAGGCCAGTGACAGCTCCCAGCCAGTTGGCGTAGGCCGCGGCCTCGTACCAGCACACGCCCACCACCGGCTGCGAGGGGTTGTTGAAGTCCAGGTCTTGCCAGAAGCGCGGTTCCGTGAAACGCTGCCCTTCAGGATAGAGCTGGCGAACTGCTCCCAACCAGTCCTCCTCCGGCCAGGTGATATACTCCCGCCAGTTGCGTGCGTCTCTGGCTGTCATCAGACCACTGCGCAAGCGTTCGTCGATCTCCGACGGGTTGTCCTTGCGCCGTTGCCAGGTGCGCAGCCACCACTCGGCCGGGTCGTCCTCGCCCGGCGCCGGCTCGCCCCGCCGCCAGTGCTTGCCGCCTGCCGTCCAATAGCGCTCTTCGTCGTAGCCGCCCGCCGCCCTGAAACATTCGAACTCGGCGTTGGTGACGGGAAAACGGCCCAGGGCGTAGGGGGCCAAAGGAACTGTATGGCGCGGGCGTTCGTCGGCCTGGACGCGCAGGTTCCACCAGCCGCTGCCGATGGCCGCCGGCCCGCCCGCGATCTCGACCAGCGGCGGCAGAATGACCTTGACGCCGTTCACCGTCTCGACCGGGAAGCGCGGGTCGCCCAGCCGCCCCAGCAGCAGCCCGGCTTCGATGCGGCTGCGCAGATGGGCGGCCGGGTCGCCCAGCCGGGCCAGCATGTCCTGGCGGGCCGCGGCCAGGCGTTCGCCCTCCGTTTCGCCGCCTGCCAGCAGGCAGCGGGCAGCCAGGGCGGGGTTGGCCGTCCGCACGGCCGCCGCCAGTTCTGGGATCAGGCTGGCCGCCAGCAGGGTCGTTTCCTCCCAGCCGGTGGCGGGCGGCGGCGGCAGCGGGTCCCATTCGCCCCGCCGGGCCGCGGGCATGTCACGGCGCCGCCAGTGCGTACGCCACAGTTCGGCCAGGTCTTCGCCGTCTCGCCAGCGGCGCAGGAGGGCGAGGCCGGCAAAATACTCCTGCAGCAGGTGGTGGAGGAACTTGACCTTATGTTCGGGGGTCTCGGCCAGCAGGGTGGCCTCCTGGGCCAGGTGCAGTACGGTCGCGGGCGGCGTCGCCACGGAGCGGCCGTCAGGCAGCGTCACCTTTTCAGGCAGGGCGGCCAGCGCTTCCGAAAGCGCCAGCTCGGTGCCGCTGCCCTGCTTCTGCATGGCAAAGGCCAGCTCGGTCAGGGCCAGCGCCTGCGCCTGCGCCTCGATCCAGTCGGGATGGCGTTGTTCGTGCTCCTCGCGGTGCAGCAATCGTCCTACGAAGCCCTCGAACAATCCCGCTCGCCCTGCCGGCAGCTCGCCCTGGGCCTGGTCGTAGGCGCCCACGATCATGAGCAGATAGTAGGGGATGGCGGCCAATTCCAACAGGTCGCGATGCTCCTCTTGCAGCGCCCGCCACAACCCTGCACCCCCTTCCGGCCCCAGATAGCGACGGGCGAAGTCCTCGATCTGGTCGGGAGTGAGCGGGTCGATCTCAACCTGCTGCACGGCCAGCTCGCCCTGATGGTCCTGGCTGCGGCAACTGAAGACCAGGCGGTTGCCGGCGGGCAGGTCGCGGGCGAAGTCGCGCCAGGCCCACATGCGCTCGCTGTAGCGCTCGCGCAGCGCCTCGTTGAGCGCGTCGCAGAGCAGGCAAAGCTGCCCCGCCTGCAAACGCTCGTGGAACTCGGCCTCGCTGCCGCCGGGCAGGGCGCCCCGCCACATGCGGGACAGGAAGGCCTCGGGCGTCTCGTGTGGCTGCTGGCTGGCCAGGCGCACGAACAGGGGCAGGCGGGCGCTGGGGGCGGGTCGGGCCGTGACCTGCAAGCGCCGCAGGGCCAGGTCGAGCGCCAGGCGGCGCAGAACCGTGGTCTTGCCGCCGCCCGGCTGCGCCAGGAGGATGAAGGCCGGGTGCTCGTCCAGCGCCTGGCGGATGTCGGGCAGGGGCACGCGTTCGATCTGTCGCTGCGGGCCTTCGCCTTTGACCAGCAGTTGGCTGAACGCGGGCGCCAGCTCCGGCGGCGGGCGGTACCCGCCGGAAAGCATCACGTAGCGCTGCTGCAGGCGCTGGATGTCGGGGGTGATGCACAGCCGGGCCAGGTAGCAAGCCTCGCGCTCGGCAGGCCCGGCCGGAGGCGCCGCCGCCAGGTAGCGGCCGAGCGCATCGGCCTGGGCCAGGCTGACGGTCAGGCCGCGTTCGCCGGCGCTGACGCTGCCATTGGCCACCTGCACATCCCGGCTGCGCAGCAGTGCCAGCAATTCGGCCAACAGCGCTTCCATCTCGGCGCCGCTGAATTGGACGTCCAGGTGCAGGTCGCGGCCGACAAAGGTCTGGGCATGGACGTCCCGGTAGGAGGTGGCCTGGGGGTCTGGGGAGGGCATGGCCGGGCGGCGAGTGACGCGAGTGTAGGGAATGAGACGATTGCCGGTTAGTTTAGCACAGATTGCACGCTTGTATTAACCTCATCTTTCTCATGACCCCGCCCCCCGTGCCCAACAACCCACAGCTTGCCCGTTACGACCCGCCGTGGAGGCTGCCGTTTTTCAGGCGCAACGAGATGCTTATTGCCTGCCGCTGATGTGCGCAATACCAAGATCGGAAGTCGTTGTGCCTGCTCTTGTCCTACAGGTCTATCGCATTGGCTAACCAACCGTAAGAAACGCATCGAGCGTAATGATCACAATACCTGCGCAGATGGCCTTCAGCCGTTTGGGTCTCGCCAAGTCCATCCCTTGCACCCACGACGCACAGCTCCGGTGATTAATTCACGCCAACTCGATCCGTAATTGCCGGCCCACAGCGCTCGCCAGGCGCTCCAGGGATTCGAGAGTGACAGCGGTATTGTCTGGATCGAGTAGCCGATCGATCTGTGACCGGCTCGTTTGCATCTTCTCGGCTAGTTGAACCTTGCTGATCTTGGACGCCTTCATGGCGTCATTCAACTGCAGCGTAAGCAGCCGCTTATGTGCTTTGCCTGTTGCTTCCTCAAGGAAGCCTTCTGCGCTCAGAAAGTCATCGAAATCGCTACCGGTGTATTTGTTCATGATATTATCCATTGAGCCAGAGATTCCTTCGATCGCGAGCCAGTTCGAGGTCCTGCAATGGCGTTTTCTGGGCTTTCTTGATGAACCCGTGCAGCAGGGCCATCTCGTCGGATCGGACTGTGAAGCAAATGCGTGCAATTCGCCCAGACGATAAATGGCTGCGTAACTCCCATAGATCGGACTCAAGTTTTCTGACCAGAGGCATGCCAAGCAGCCAACGAAACTGCAAAAGCTTGACATCCTCGCCAATGACCTTCCGGTCTTCTTTGTCAAGCTCCAGCAGCCACTCCCGAACTGGTTCCCGGCCAGATTCGGTACGAAAGAAAACAACTCGCAGAACGAGGCGGTCGCTCATGTTCGAAGAATGTACCACACAAGGTACACTTTGTCAAATACAATGGCTCACTAATCGCACCTACTATCCAACCAGGGTCAGCGACTGCTCTCCAAAATCGCCCATCTACACCCCCGCCGTCAAAATATCCAAACACCGCAGCACGTTCTCGCGCCAGGCGCCGGCCTCATCGATCCTCACCCACAGCGCCTGGCTGCCCACATGCGCAGCCTGCCCCAGCTGATATTGCAGCCGCTCGCGCGCCAACCGGGCCACGGCCGGGCTGCGGATGGTCAACTGCTGGTCGTCGCGACCGATGTTCGTCACCCCGGCCCGCAACGCCATCACCTTCACCTTGACCTGGTAGAGCAAATTCTCCACCGCCGCCGGCAGGGGGCCGAAACGGTCGATCAGCTCCTGGCTCATCTCGTCGATCTCGCCGGGCGTGTGCAGCCCGGCGATGCGGCGATACAACTGCAAACGCAGCATCTCGTCGTCGATGAAATCGGCCGGCAGCCCGGCATCCAGCGGCAGGTCGAGCTGCACCGATGGCCCCATCGGGTCCACCAACGCGGCCACATCGATGGCCCCGGCCGGCAGCCTGCCCTCGTCGCGCATCTCCTCCACCGCCTGCGCCAGCAGCCGCACATAGAGGTCGAAGCCAACGGCGGCAATGTGGCCGTGCTGCCGCGCCCCCAGCAACTCGCCGGCGCCGCGGATCTCCAGGTCGCGCATGGCGATGCGGAAGCCGGCGCCCAGGTCGCTGGCCTCCTGGATGGCTTCCAGACGGCGGCGGGCGTCGGGCAGCAACGACTTGTGCCGGTCATAGAGCAGATAGGCATAGGCCCGCACCGCCCCCCGCCCCACCCGCCCGCGCAGCTGATAGAGCTGCGCCAGCCCGAACGTATCGGCCTTGTTGATGATGATCGTATTGGCGTTGGGGATGTCGAGACCGCTCTCGATGATCGTTGTGCAGACCAGGACATCGAACTCATCCTCGGCGAAGGCCAGCATCGTCCGCTCCAGCTCGCGTTCGGGCATCTGGCCGTGGCCGACGGCCACGCGCGCCTCTGGCGCCAGCTTGCGGATGCGATTGGCGAGTTGCTCGATGCCCTGGACGCGGTTGTGGACGAAGAACACCTGGCCGTTGCGGTCCAGCTCGCGCAGGATGGCGTTGCGGATCAGGGTTTCGTCGTAGAAGCCGACAAAGGTCTGGATGGGCAAGCGCTCTTCGGGCGGGGTGTCGATGGTGCTGAGGTCGCGCACCCCGGTCAGGCTCATGTACAGGGTGCGGGGGATGGGCGTGGCCGTGAGGGTCAGCACATCCACCTGGCTGCGCAGCTGCTTGATCCGTTCCTTGTGCGTGACGCCGAAGCGTTGCTCCTCATCCACGATCAGCAACCCCAGGTCCTTGAAAGCCACATCTTTCGACAGCAGGCGGTGCGTGCCGATGACGACATCGATGCTGCCATCGCTCAGCCGGTCGATGGTCTCTTGCTGCTGCCGGGGCGTGCGAAAGCGCGAGAGCATGTCCACCTGGACGGGAAAGGCCCGCAGCCGCTCGCCAAAGGTCTTGAAATGCTGTTGGGCCAGGACGGTGGTGGGGACCAGCACCGCCACCTGGGTGTTGTCCATGATCGCCTTGAAGGCCGCCCGCAGCGCCACCTCCGTCTTGCCATAGCCCACATCGCCGCAGATCAGCCGGTCCATGGGGCGGGCCTTCTCCATGTCTTCCTTCACCGCTTCGATGGCCACCAACTGGTCTTCGGTCTCGACATAAGGGAAGGCCGCCTCGAGTTCGTGCTGCCATTCGGTGTCGGGGCCGAAAGCATGGCCGGGCAACGACTCGCGGCGGGCATACAGCACCAGCAATTCGTCGGCGATCTCGGCCACCGCTTTCTTCGCCCTGGCTTTCACCAGCCCCCAGTCGGCCGTGCCCAGCCGGTTGAGGATGGGGGCGCTGTCGCCGGGGCCAACATAGCGCGCCAGCCGGTCGGCCTGGTGCACGGGCACGTAGAGGCGGTCGGTCTGGGCGTAGTCCACTTGCAGATAGTCGCGGGACAGGCCGTCGAGGTTGAGCTTGACCAGGCCGGCGAAGCGGCCGATGCCGTGCTCGATGTGGACGACATAATCGCCGGGGTGGATGTCGGCAAAGAACGTCTCCGGCGCGACCGGGCGGGGCTGGCGGCTGCGACGGGTGCGGGCCTTGCCCCAGCCGAAAAGCTCGGCATCGGTGAGGAAGAGCAGCTCGGCAGGGCCGAGGGGATCGCCCATGCGCCAGCCTTCGTCGAACTGCCCCTGCACCAGGCTGGCCCCGCCCGCCGGCGGCGTCCCGCTCAAGTCGCTCGACACGCCCAACGGCCGCCCTTCTTCCTGGAAGAGATCGGCCAGCCGCGCCGCCTGGCGTGTGACCATGACCACGCTGCTGCCCTGGCCCTGGCTGGCCTGCACCTGCTCGACCACGCGCTTGAGCTGCCCGCCCCAGCGCGGCCCCAGATGGAAAAGCCGGCCCAACGCCGAAGCAGTGCTGGTGGTGTGCCCATCCAGCTTGCCCTGGCCGAGGATGAGCGGTTGCCGGGCCTCGATCTGCGGTCGTAAGACCTCCCAGGGGAGGTAGGGCCGGATGAAGCCCTGGGCCAGATCACCGCTCTTGATCAGGTCGGCCTGCACCTGCAACGCCTGGCCTTCGAGGTCGAGGGCGACGGCGGCCAGGTCAGCGGCGGCGTCGATCAGCAGCAGCCCCTCGTCGGGCAGATAGTCGAGCAGGGTGGCGGGCTGGGGATGGAGGTAGGGCAGATAGAACTCGACCCCGCGAAAAGCCGCGCCCGCGGCCAGTTGCTCGGCCTCGCGCTGAAGCTCGAACTGGGCGGGCGGGTGGCAGTTGGCGGCGTCCAGGGACAGGAGGGCGGCCGCAGCCGCGGGGCCGTTTTCCAGGATGGCCTCGGAGCCGGGGCCGATGAGGAGGCGGTCGAAGGTCGAGCCGGGCAGGGTGCGTTGGCTGGAGGGGTCGAAGCGGCGCAGGCTGTCCACCTCGTCGCCCCATAGCTCGATCCGGGCCGGGTAAGCCTCGTTGGGCGGCCAGATGTCGATGATCCCGCCCCGCCGGCTGAAAACGCCCGCTTCCTCGACCACGGCCGCCTGCTGGTATCCCGCCTTCAACCAGCGCCCCAACAAGGTCTGCATCTCGATCACGTCCCCGCGGCGGAGGGAGCGCAAGGTGCGCCGGAAGAGCGACAGCGGGGCGGTGGGCTGCATCAAGGCCCGCACCGAGGCCACCACCACCGGCGGTTGGCCTTCGGCGCCGGGTCGGCCCCACCCCGCCAGCGCCGCCAGGGCGGCAATGCGCGCCTGGCGCGTTTCTTGCGACCAGGCGATGCGCTCGAAGGGGAGGCCGTCGGGGTCGGCAAACAGTCTCACGCCGGCGTCATCGCCCAGCCAGGCGCGGCCTTGCTCCACCAGCTGCCGGGCCGTGTCCACTTTGGCCGTGAGGATGACGATCGGCCGGCCTTCGGCCGCCAGCGCCGCGGCGACGAAGCTGCGCGCAGAGGCGACGATGCCCAGGGGATAGCGCGGCGTTTCGCCGGCTGCGATCTGCGAAACCAGATCGCGAAAGGCGGTGTGGCGGCGCAGCAGGGGGGGCAGGCCGCTGAGGTCGAGCGAGGCGGCGGGCGAAATGCGCTCAGTGGTCATCAGTCGCGGTGGAAGCGGTTCGTTTGGGGTGGGCGGATGGGCAGGATGGGCGGATTCAGTCGCGGTTGAAACGGTTCATGGCTGTGGCCAGGCCGTCGCTCAGCCAGATTTCGAGGGCTTGTACGGCTTGGGCACGAGCCGGGGTCATCAGCTCTTCTTCGGCGGCGGTGAAGTTTTCCAGCACATAGTCGGCGGGGTCCATCTGGCCGGGCGGGCGGGCAATGCCCACGCGCAGGCGGGGGAACTGGTCGTTGCCCAGGCGTTGGATAAGCGAGCGCATGCCGTTGTGTCCCCCGGCGCCGCCAAAAGGCCGCAGCCGCAGTTTGCCCAGGGGCAGGTCGAGGTCGTCGCAAACCACCAGGATGTCGGCGAGGGCGATCTTGTAGAACGAGGTCAGGGATTGCACGGGCGGGCCGCTCAGGTTCATGTAGTCTTGCGGCTTGACGAGTAGGACGCGCTCGTCGCCGACCGTTCCCTGGGCCACCCGGGCCTTGAATTGCAGTTTGTCGAAACCCAGGCCGTGGGCGGCGGCGAAAGCATCGGCGATCTGAAAGCCGATGTTGTGGCGGTTGCGGGCGTAGTGCGGGCCGGGGTTGCCCAGGCCGACGATCATCTTCATGGCAGGGTCACAGAGACCCTAAAGGTTTCCAAAACCTTTAGGGTCTGCCTCATCGATCAGAGACCCTAAAGGTTTCCAAAACCTTTAGGGTCTGGCTCATCGGCCAGCGAGCAGGCGATAGTACAACCAGGTCAGCAGATGTTTGACGCCGAAGAAGACGCCGATGGCCAGGAAGACGAGGAGGACGGCGCCGCCCCCGCGCACGAAGGCATCGCCGAGGCTGCCGATGCGGGCGGTGAGCACGGCCAGGCCGCTGGCGTCGCCTTCGCCGCCCGAGGTGTTGCTATCGCCGCCCGACTGGCCGGCGGCAACGGCGGTGGCGGTGGCCGATGGGGCCGGGGTGGGGGTGGGGATCTGGGGGGTGAGGATGACGGCGGTGGCGGTGGCCGGTTTGGGGGTGGGGGTGACGGTGGGGGTGGGCGTCACCTGGCCGGTGGGGGTGGGCGGCGGGCCGGCGTTGGCCACCTGTACGCGCACGACGAAGTACTCGTCGTAGTTGCCATCGCGCCGGACGACGCGCAACCGCAGGGTGTAGGGGCCGTCGGCGACGGTGCGGGTGTCCCACCGACCGAGGACGCCGGCGATGACCGGGGCCTCGGCGCCGGCGAGATCGAAGAAGTTCTGGGTGCCAAAGGGGGCCGCGGCCAGCTCATATTTCCAGAAGTCAGAGTGGTTGGCCGTGCCCTGGATGCTGACGACATCGCGCAGGGTTTCTGTCTCGGGCGGGTAGCTGATGCCGGGGCCTTGGGCATGGACGGCGGCGACGATGGCAAAGAGAAGCAGGAGGATGAGGGGCAGAAGGCGTTTCATGCGGCAGGGGCGCTGGCAGGGTGGGAGGCGGCAGGGTGCAAGGGGCGGGCGGTAAGGTGGGGCTGAGCGAAGCAAAGGATTGCCAGCCTGCTCTTTCGGCGCCAGCGGGATCGGGTGGGGAGGGTGGGCGCAGCGCAATCGTACAGTCTAGCACAGCCAGGGAGGGGTGAAAAAAAGACGGCGAGACATCGTTGCTTGCACACGGGCGGCGGAGACGGCTTCGCGCCTGGCTGCTTTCTGCGCTACAATGTCCCCAGCGAAGGCTAACCATGAACACCACCACTTTCCTGTATGCCCTGATGTCGGCGGCTGCCCCGGCTGCCCCACCGGCCCGATACGGCCTCCCGCCGGGCGCCTTTGGGAGCGTGAAGCGATGAATTGTTGCCAGTGCGAGGGCATCGAACGCGAGTTCGACGCCGCCGAGGCTGCCGCCATGCTGAAGGAGTATCAAGAGCAAGGTCTGCGCGGGACGACGCGTATGCTGGTGGATGCACTCAAGGCCGAGGGTGTGGAAGGGGCCGAGCTGCTGGACATCGGCGGCGGCATCGGCGGCATCCAGCATGCGCTGCTGGCGGCGGGAGCGACGCGCGCCGTCCACATCGACGCCTCGTCGGCCTATCTGCAAAGCGCGCGCGCCGAGGCCGACCGCCTGGGCTTGGGCGAACGCATCCGTTTTCAGCACGGCGATTTCGTCACCCTGGCGCCGGAGGTGGCGCCGGCCGATGTCGTCACGCTCGACCGCGTCATCTGCTGCTACCACGATATGCCGGGGCTGGTGGGGCGTTCGGTCGAGCGCACCCGCCGGCTCTACGGCCTTGTCTATCCGCGCGATGGCTGGTGGATCAGGCTGGGCATGCGGGCCGGCAACCTGGGCCTGCGGTTCTCGCGCAGCCCGTTTCGCATCTTCAACCATCCCACCGCCGCCGTCGATGGCCTTGTCCGCAGCCACGGCTTCCAACGCCGCTTCCACCGGCAGACGTGGTTGTGGCAAGTGGTCGTCTATGCCCGATAGTCCGCCGGCGTAGCCGTGGACGGAGCACACAACGAGACCCTTCACAGCCAGCCCGTTCGCACGTGGGCGTGCGAACTCCGCCAGGCAAAACGCCTCACGGAACACGGAACACGCAACACCTTTCACCCCCCGCTCGCTGACGCTCGCGGTTCGGTTCTTGCCATGCACCACACCTTCGATGTCATCGTTATCGGCGCCGGCATCATGGGCTGCGCCACCGCCTACGAACTGGCGCAGCGCGGCCTGAAAGTCGGCGTGGTCGAAAAACGGCAGGTCGGCGCCGGCAGCACCGGCAAGTCATCGGCCATCATCCGCCAACACTATTCGAACGCCTTGACCGCCTCGATGGCGCTGTGGAGCCTGCGCGTCTTCCAGGATTTCGACGGGCGCGTGGGCGGCGAGTGCGGCTTCAGGCGAACGGGCTTCGTGGCCCTGGTCGCGGGCAGAGACCGCGCCGGGCTGGAGGCCAACATCGCCCTGCAACAGCGGCTGGGCATCCAGACCGAAGCCCTCGACCCCGCCGCCCTGGCCGAAATCCTCCCCACCATGCGGCTGGATGACATTCCGATCGCCGCCTACGAGCCGGAAAGCGGCTATGCCGACCCCTATCTGACCGTGACTTCCTATGCCGCCGCCGCCCGCCGCCATGGCGCCCGTTTCTTCCTCGGCGCGCCGGTGACGGGGATTTTCTTTCAGGGCGGGCGGGTGACCGGGGTGGAGACGCCGCAGGGCCGCCTGGCCGCGCCGGTGGTGGTGAACGCAACCGGCGCCTGGGGCGCCGGGGTGGCGCGGCTGGCCGGGGTCGAGGCCCCGATCCGCCCCTGCCGCGCCCAGGTAGCCTTCTTCCGCCGGCCGGCTGGCGACGAGGCCGGGCATCCGGTGGTGGCCGACTTCCTCAACGCCATCTACTTTCGGCCCGAAACCGGCGCCCTCACCCTGGTGGGGCTGATCGACCCCGGCGAGGCCAACGCCGTCATCGATCCCGACGCTTGCGACGAACAGATGGAGGCAGGGTTCGTGCTGGAGGTGGGCGAGCGACTCATTGCCCGCTATCCGGGCCTGGAACGAGGCCAGAGCACAGGCGGGTATGCCGCGTTCTACGCCATCACCCCCGATTGGCACCCGATCATCGACGAAGCGCCCGCCGGCAGCGGCCATTTCATCTGCGCCGGCTTCAGCGGCCACGGCTTCAAACTCGGCCCGGCTGTGGGCAGGATGATGGCCGACCGCATTCTGGCCACACCCGACCCGGTCTTCGACCCTCACCTGTTCCGGCTCGACCGCTATGCCCAGGGCCAACCCGTGCGCGGCCAATACGAGTACAGCATCGTGGGATAAACCGCCGTGAAACCAGCCCCGCCCGTCACCCTCACCCTCACCGGCATCGCCCACGGCGGCGAAGCCTTCGGCCACCACCAGGGCAAGATCGTCTTCGTCCCCTACGCCATCCCCGGCGAGACGGTGCAGGTCGAGATCAGCGAGGACAAGCCCAAATGGGCGCGCGCCCGTCTGCGCAAAGTCCTCCGGCCCTCGCCCGACCGCCGCCAACCACCCTGCCCCTACTTCGGGCCGGGGCGCTGCGGCGGCTGCCAGTGGCAGCACATCGCCTACGAGCGGCAGTTGGCGCTCAAACAAGAGGTGCTAGCCGACCAATTGCGCCGGCTGGGCGGCATCGCCGACCCGCCCGTACTCGACATCATCGCCCTGGCCGACGACGACGGCCTGCGCGACTACGGCTACCGCAATCACGTCCAACTGGCGACCGCCGGCAACGGCCGCCTGGGTTTTGTGCGCGAGGGGGCCGAGATGGGGCGAGAAGCGACGGACGTCATCGCCATCGACGAGTGTCTGCTGCTCCACCCCCTGGTGGACGAACTGCACCAGGCGCTGCGGCTGGCCCAGAGCGAAGACCGGGCCGAGGAAGAAGGTGAAGCAGTGCGGCTGCAGCGAGTCAGCCTGCGGGCCGGGCTGCACAGCGGCCAACAACTGTTGGTCTTCGAGACCGCCGACGACCGGGCGCCGGGGTTGCTGGTGGAGGAGTGGACGGTGGCGGCGGCGCTGAAGAGGGGCGACGGCTCGACGCTGGGACTGATCGGCGACCCCTGGCTGGAGGAAACCGTCGGTGGGCGGACGTTCCGGGTTTCGGCGGCCAGCTTCTTTCAGGTCAACACCATCGGGGCCGAGGCGATGGTCGATCTGGCCGGGGACATGCTGGCGCCACAGGGCCATGAAACCCTGCTGGATGCCTATTGCGGCGTGGGTCTCTTTGGCCTCAGCCTGGCCGGGCAGGTGCGCGAGGTGGTTGGGGTCGAGTCGTCGCCATCCGCCTGCGACGATTTTGCCTGGAATGCCCGCGACCTGAACCATGTCAGCCTGTTCGAGGGAGCCGTGGCCGAGGTGCTGGCCGCGCTCCCCGCGCCCGGCGACGAACGACAGCCCGATTCGCCTGCATCCTTCGACCTGGCCATCCTCGATCCCCCGCGCAGCGGCGCCGGCCCCGACGTGGTGGCGCAGATCGCCCGCCTCGGCATCCCCCGGCTCTTGTACATCTCCTGCGACCCGGCCACCCTGGCCCGCGACGCCCGGCTCTTGCTGGCGACCGGCTATCACCTGCGTCGCGTCCAGCCGATCGACCTCTTCCCGCAAACCTTTCATCTCGAAAGCCTGGCGCTGTTCGAGCGCCCCTAGGAGACTGCCATGTTCCCATCCTCCCTCACTTCCGGCCAACGCTGGTGGTTGCTGGCCCTGCTGGCCGTCTGGGCCGTCCTGCTCTTCGGCGGCTTCCTGGTCGGTTCGGCCGGCGCCGATGCCAGCCGCCGCATGCCCCTGAACACGCGCCTGCTTTCGTCGCTGGTGCTGGTCGTGGCCGGCTGGAGCTGGTTTTTCTTCTGCCGGGGCGCGCAGGCCGAGCGATTCGCGCTGCTGGTGGCCCTGGGCATGAGCTTCGGGCTGCTGGGCGACCTGTACATGGCCGGGCTGATCCCGTTGGGAAACCGGGTTCTGGGCGGAATGGCCGCCTTTGGCATCGGCCACATCTTCTACATCAGCGCCTTCGTCGGCTTCGGCAACCAGCAGGGCCTGGCCGCGCCCGGCCCGCGGTGGGGCGCCCTGGCCGTCTGGCTCCTGATCGGGTTGGTGGGCTGGTATGTCGTCGTCTTCCGCGGCCAACAGGCCACCGCCTTGCATTGGGCGGCTCTGCCCTATGCCTTGCTCCTGGCCAGCACCGCCGGTTTCGCTGCCGGCCTGGCCTTGCAGGCCCCCCGGTTCCTGCCCCTGGCCCTGGGCGGGGCGCTTTTCCTGGTCAGCGACCTCATCCTGGCCGGACAACTGTTCAGCGGTCTCTCGTTCCGGCTCATTGGCGATGTCATCTGGCTGACCTACGGCCCCGGCCAGATGCTGATCGTCTACTCCATCGGCGCGGCCCTGGCCTGGGTGATGGGCAAAGCCTGACCCTCAGCCTGTTGCCACCGCCTCCCCTCACCCCCTCCCTGGGCTGCATGACCGACCTCGACCTTGCCCGCCTGCATTCTTACCGGGCCGCGACCTTTTGCCTTCGCCCCGACGGCCGGCTGCACACCCCAGACGACGCTCGCCGTTATGTCAACGAGCGTGGCTTCATCTACTTTTGGCCAATCACCGGCGTCGAATTCCCCAGCCTGTGGGCGGCCGTGGCCGGCAACCGGCCCGTGGCCGACGAGCACGATGATCCGGGGCACATCACCTGGCGCTGGAAAGACCAGGCCTTGGACAAACGCTGGTGGTACTACGCCAAAATCCTGCGCGGCAAGGCCACCCTGATCGACCTGACCACAGCGCCCGCCTTCTATGCCCTGAGCGAGAACTACGGCGAGCCGGAACAAGACTATCGCGACCAGTATGGCGACGGCCAACTCTCGCACGAGGCCAAGACCCTCTACGAGACCCTGCTCACCGCCGGCCCGCTCGACACCGTCAACCTGCGCCGCCAGATGCACATGACCAGCCAGGCCAGCAACACGCCCTTCGAGTCGGCGCTCGTCCATCTCCAGCGCGATTTCAAGATCCTGCCGGTCGGCGTGGCCGAAACCGGCGCCTGGCGCTACAGCTTCATCTATGAATGCACACATCGCTGGTATCCCGACCTGCCGGCTGCGGCCAGAGCCATCTCGCGCCAGGCAGCCCGGCGGATACTGGCCGGGCACTTTCTGCGGGCGATGGGCGCGGCCCGGCCGGCCGACCTGCGCAAGCTCTTCGGCTGGAAGCCCGACGAGATCGAAGCGGCCCTGGCGGGGCTGGCGCGGGAAGAACTGGCGCGCGGCGGCTGCCATCTGGCCGGCGAGAAGGGCGAGTGGTGGGCGTGGGAGCCGCTGTTGGCCGCGTGAAGGCAAGCGCGCGATTATCCCTATCCACCCAATCGGCGTAGAATAGCGCGCCCGGCAGCCATCGCCCCCCTTTTTGCCCCTACCCCCCATGACCACCCCCCCCAAACCGCCCCGCCGCCTCCTCGGCCGGCTTGTCCTCATCCTGGCCGGCTTGCTGCTGGCCGCCATCGCCTGCCTGCTGGTGTTGGCGCTGGTCGAGGCCATCACGCCGCTACAGCCGCTCAGCCGGCTGGTGGGCTGGACGCTGGGCGCCACCCGTCCTGCGGTCGAGACGGTCGCAGCCGACCTCCCGCCGGCGTCCACCTTCACCCCCACGCCCCTCCCGCCGCCCACCGACACACCTCTCCCTCCCACCCCCACGCCGCCCCCGCCCACGGCCACCCCCACCGACACCCCCACCCCCACGGCCTCGCCCACGCCGGCGCCGCCAAGCGAGACGCCCACCCCCACCCTGCCGCCAACCGCAACCCCCACCCCCACGGCCCCGCCGACCAACACCCCCACAGCCACGCCCACGGCCAACCGCATCGCCACTGCCACCGCCGCTGTGCAGGCCACGACCGCGGCCCGCGCTCGCGCTACCGCCCTGGCCCGCACGCCCACGGCTACCCGCGCCCCGGCCACGCCGGCGCCGCCGCCCGCCGGCCGGCTGAGCGGCAGCATCGCCTTCCCCGTTTTCGATGGCAACCGCCAGACCTACGACCTCTACCTGGCCGGCGTCGATGGCTCTGGCATGCGGCGTCTGTTTGCCGGCGCCAGCGCCCCCAGCCTCAGCCCGAACGGCCAACGGCTGGCCTACCGCAGCTGGCAGGCCGACCAGCGCGGCCT
This sequence comes from Caldilineales bacterium, assembly GCA_019695115.1. Classification (GTDB taxonomy): domain Bacteria; phylum Chloroflexota; class Anaerolineae; order J102; family J102; genus SSF26. The sequence goes on from JAIBAP010000062.1 coordinate 20,752, forward strand.
CTTCACCGTCAACATGGACGGCAGCGGCGGCCGGCGTCGCAGCGAATACCTGGAAGATGGCGCCGCCGTGTGGTCGCCGGATGGCGGCCGGCTCATCTTCTTCTCGCGCCGCGAGACCGACCGCCAGCCGCGCCTCTACAGCCAGGACATCAATCTCAATGCCGAGGCGCAGTCATTGACGCAGAACTTTGCCGCCATCTACGGCGAGATGCCCGGCTGGTTGGCGGATGGCCGCGTCGTCTACAAGGCCACATCGCCGCAGACCGGCCTCGGCGTGGCCAACGCCGACGGCTCCAATTTCATCATGCTGGCCGCCGACGGCAGCGCCACCGCCCCCGCCGGCTCGCCCACCGGTCCCTTCGTCGTCTTCATGTCGCTGCGCGATGGCAACTGGGAAATCTACCGCATCGATGCCAACGGCGGCGGCCTCACCCGGCTGACGCAGAACGCGGCCAACGACGGCCTGCCCGTGTGGTCGCCCGATGGCCGCAGCATCGCCTTTGTCTCCAACCGCAACGGGGCCTGGGCGATTTGGGCGATGAACGCCGACGGCAGCGGCCAGCGCCAACTCTTCACCCTGCCCGGTTCCCTGGATGGTCGTGTGGGCGGCGAACCGGACTTCGTCCATCACGGATGGGTGGAAGAGCGCATCAGCTGGCGCCCCTGAACCGCCTCAGCCGCTATCGGCGTCTTCCCACTGCGCCAGCAGTTGCTCGCAGGCCGGCGCCGGGAAAGGGAGATGCCAGCTTTCGGCGCAATCCGCCGCCAGCCGCCGGAAGAGGGCAGTCGATGCCCGCAACGCCCGCCACACATCCGCAAGAGAGTAGGCGGCGAAGGTCGCCGGCAGGGCGGACAGGGCGGCCGGGTCCGCCCATTCGGCCAGAAAACGGCCATCGTACCAGGTATCGTCGTCCTGGCCATGCCCGGCCTGCGCCTGCCACTCCAGAAAAGTCAGCAGGCGCGCCTTCAGGTCGGCATCGCACAGCATCTTCGCCCGCCACAGATCGCCGCGCCTGAGGAGGCGGGCGGTCTTGTCGGCTGCGACCAGGAAGCCAAAGCAGGCATTCTCGAACTCGAAGGCCGAGGGGAGGCGCCGCGGCCTGGGGGCAAAGGCGGGCAGCGGGTGGCCGTGCGCGGCGGTCTTGTCTACCAACACCCGCAGGCCGCGGGCCAGCACATCCTGGAAGGGAAAGCGCGCCAGCATCACCGCCAGGCTGCCATCGGCGGCAGCAATGACGACATCGACCTTGACGCCGCCACTCATCAACACCAGCCATTCGGGCAGGCCACCGGCCAGGCTGAGGGCCGGGGCAATCACCTCGCCCCAGGCCGCCAGCCAGCCGGCGCCGGTGGTGTAGATCTCGGGTTGGGTGGAGAAGAGAATCAGGTCGAGATCCGACCAGACATCGGCGGGGTGGGAACTGCGGGCGCGCGAGCCAACGACGACGATGGCGCCGACATCCTCGCGGCCGGCCGCCCAGGCGGCAATGGTTGTTTCGAGATGAGAAAGAGGGTCGTTCATGGCAGCACCAGGATAGCTTCGACAGTTTGAGCGGAGGATGATACAATAGCTGTGGCGAGACAAGCTCAGACGCCAAAGGAGAATGACTATGGCAGAATCGATTCTCGAACCACCAACCAGGGAGATGGAGGCTGCCGTGCGCGTGATCGCCCGGGTGAAGCTAGAGCCGGCGCCGATTCCGGCTGTCTCTGAGGCGGGTACTGATGGAGAGGCGCCAGACGAGGTGCCAGAGGCCTTTAGAGACGCCTTCGCAGGCCAGGAGAACTTGCCGCTTTATTACCTCCCTGTTCCCGACATCTCCCATCTGATTACAGAGGATGATACACCCGTGGACAATATCTTCTCGGAGAAACAGCAGCGCCTCCTGGTCGCACCCCTGTATTCCAGTTGGCAAAGCGGGCGCCCCTTCGCGGCCTTTGCCAATGTGGGCATCTACTCCGCCATCAATCGGGCCGTCATCGTCCCCGATGCTTTTCTGAGCCTGGATGTGAAAACGCCCAACGACGTGTGGGCCAAGCGAAATCGTTGTTACCTGCTTTGGGAATACGGGAAACCGCCCGAAATTGTGATCGAGATCGTCTCGAACAAAAAGGGGGGTGAGAACGATGTCAAAATGGCCGAGTACGCCCGCATGGGCGCCTCATTCTATGCGGTTTTCGACCCCCAAAAACTGATCCAGAGCGAACCACTGATTGTGTATGAGAGGCGTGGCGAGAAGTTCGTGCGCAGGGAAGATGCACAGCTCGGCGACACCGGCCTGGGGCTGATCATCTGGGAAGGCGCCTACGAAGGCGTGGAACAACAATGGCTGCGCTGGTGCGATGCGACCGGCGCCGTCATTCCCACCGGCAAAGAGCGCGCAAACCAGGAGCGGCAACTGGCCGAACAAGAACGGCAACGAGCTGAGCAGGAACGCCAGAGGGCCGAACGCCTGGCCGCTCAACTCCGGGCCTTGAACATCGAGCCTGAAGCCTAGGGCCGTTGGCAGTCCAGACTCCAGCCATGTCGCCAGGCCACACCCCTCAACGCGAAATGCCTTCGCCGCAGGATGCCGCCCGGCTCTTGCTGCAACTCCGGCGCCGGCAGGAGATGAGTCATCGCCACATCGAGGGCGATAGCATCGCGCCGCAACTGGCGTTGTTCCGGGCCTGGCAATCGCAACGGCTGGCGACCACACACGCCGATCTCTTGCAGAACCCGCGCTACCGCCCGGCCTGCCTGTTCTTCCTCGAAGACATCTACGCGCCCAAGGACTTCAGCCAGCGTAATCACGACATCGTGCGTATGCACGACTTCATGCTGCGTTTCCTCCCCGCCCGCCTCATCCGCACCCTCACCCTGGCCATCGAACTAAACACCCTGACCGAGACGCTCGACGAGGCCCTGTTGTCGGTGATGGTAGACCAGCTGGGGGTGAAGGACAGCATCACGCAAGCGCACTATGCCGAAGGCTACCGTCTCTGCCATAACTACGACGAACGCAAGCGGCAGATCGACCTGATCATCGAGGTGGGGCATGGCCTCGACCGCCTGACCCGCCTGCCGCTGGTCGGTTGGACGCTGCACATGGCCCGCGGCCCGGCCCACCGCGGGGGGTGGCAGGAGATGCAGGGCTTTTTGGAACGCGGCTTCACGGCCTTCAAACACATGCACGGCGCCCAGGAATTCCTGAGCCTCGTCCAGCGCCGGGAGATGGACATCCTCGACCGCATCTTCGCCGGCGCCAATGAACTCTAAGGAGCAGACCGCCATGCCATCGCTGTCCCTTTCTGACTTCCCCCGCCCACCCGAAGACAACGGGCGCGGCGTGCACTGGACGGTCAACGTCTATCCGCCTGATGCGGCCACGATGCAGCGTTGGATCGAGCACCTGAAGGCCCTGCAGATCAAGTGGCTCAAGCTGCTGGACGATTCCGGCGGCTCGTCGGCGCCGTTGGTGCGGGCGCTGATCGAGAACGGCATCATGCCGGTCGTGCGCCTCTATCGTGAACACCCCAATCCCGGCCATCTCGACGGCCGCGGCCAGGTGGCCGTGCGCACGCTCATCGCCGCCGGCGCTCGCTACATCGAGACCAACAACGAACCGGACCTGCCCGCCGAGTGGGAGGACAACCACCGGCCCGCCAACTGGCTCGACATCGTCGTCGACAACTTCATCTGGGATGCCGATTTCATCCTGGGCGAAGGCGGCCTGCCGGCCTTCCCAGCCATGGGGCCTGGCAACAAGAGCAACGGCATCGAGCGGGTGGTGCAAAAGGGCCGCAAAGACCTCTTCGAGCGCGGAGCCTGGGTGGCCATCCACAACTACACCCTCAACCACCCCCTCGACTATCCCTCCGACCCGGTCAACCAAAGCGGCCAGCCGTTGACGGCAGAGGAATACGAGGCCCTGAAGGCATGGCAATACAGCCATCTCACGCCCGAACAGGCCGAACAGCACGGCATCAGCCGCGAAGACTACTTCAAGTATCAGAACTGGGCCTGGGATGGGCGCACGCTGGAGATGGTCAACGAACTGCGGGCGCAAAGCAAGAACCCTGGCCAGACGATCTTGCAGGATGCCAACTGCTTTCGCGCCTTCGAGTTCTTCGGTCAGCAGATCGAGACCGCGCTCGGCTTTCATGTGCCGGTGATCAGCACCGAAGGCGGGCCGGTGGTGGGCTGGGGCGATGACCGTCGCTACGCCAAGATGAACCCGGCCACGCAGGCCGAGATGCAGATGGGGATCATGCGCTTCATGCAGGATGAAACCCCGCCCTGGTATTTCAGCTGCTGCACCTGGCTGCTGGCCTCGAAACCGCTTGGCGACTTCAACCCCACCTGGGACCAGATGTCGTGGACCACCCATGCCTGGGATCAGCAGTTTGGGCTTCAGGGCGAGCTGCCGTTGGTGCAGATGCTGCGCGACACACCCGCCCTCGTCCGCCATGAACTGCGCCAGATCGTCAACCCTGGCGCAGTCGAAGGGCTGGTCTCCGACCGGACCGGCGCCCCGCTGCCTGGCCTGAGCCTGCGGCTGCGCCAGGACGAAAAGAACATCGCCGCCGTGCTGACCGACATCGAGGGCCGTTATCGTCTGCCGGCGCCGCCCGGCCGTTACGACCTGATCATGGATTGGGTTGGCGCCGTCGCCCAGGACATCAGCCTCGAGGCCGGGGACGTCGATGTCATCGACCTGCCCGGCTTCGACCCAGCCGGCGCCTTCAGCATCACCGCCATCGTCCGCCAGCCATCGGGCCAGCCGCAGTCGGGCGTGAATGTGGCCTTGCGACGGCGCGGCCTCAGCCACGCCACGGCCACCAGCGACGCCATCGGCGTCGTCACCTTCCGGCCTGGCGTGGCCGGCGCCTACGCCCTCGCAGCCGCAGGCGGCAGCGCCATGGTCACGGTCGATCCCGAGCGACCGCTCGCCACAGCCGACCTGACCGTACCTGCTCCGGCCGGCCAGCGCTACTTCCTGACCACCAAACGCCTGCTGCCCCGCGCCGAAAGCGGCAACGACAGCCTCTTCTTTGGCCGGGTGGTGGACGCAGCCGGTCGCGGCCTCAGAAACATCGAACTGGAGATGCGGTGGGTCAACGCCGCGCCGGGGACGACCTTCCCCCGCGCTCGCACCGGCCAGAATCCCTTCAAACCCGACCCCGATGGCTACTACGATTTCTTCCATTCGCAAGGCGAATTCATGGTGCAGGTCGTCCAGGGCGATTTTCCCGGCGAGACGGCGGATGGACTGCTCACCAACATCTCCGGCCGCGAGGGCGAGGCCATCACCTACGAGATCGACTTCCAGCTTCGGGCCGAATCGGCGCCGGTTCCGGCCCAGAGCCTGGTGACAGGTCGCATCGCTGGCGGTCGCGCCGGCCAATCGGTGAGGCTGTGGAATGCCCAACAACACCGCGACCTTGTCCTCGACCCCACCTGCCAATTCCGCTTCAGCGAATTGCCGGCGGGCGTCTATGACCTGGAGCTGGCCGGGGTAGGCGTCATCCGGCCCGACCTGACCCTGGATGGCAGCAATCAGATCAACCTCGACTTTCCCTTGCAGGGCGCCATCATCGGCCAGATCGCCAACCCGGACCCCGACCAACGCCGCCTCAGCCTCATCTCCGAGAACTACGGTTTCAGCCGCCACGCCGAACTGACGCCCGACAACTGGTATCGCTTCAGCAACCTGCCGGCGGGCGTTTACCGGGTGGAGATGGGCGATGCCATGCTGGCCGGGCTGGTGAACGACGGCCTGACCCCTCTGCAGGCGCCCGTGCTCACAATCGGGACCTCGCCGGCGCCCACCAACAGCCTCATTCGCGGCAGCATCCGCACCCCGGCCGGGCAGCCGGCAACGGCTCTGGCCCTGAATCTTCGACGCGGGGGGCAGCCGGTTGGAATAGCCAGCACAGATAACGGCGGGGCCTTTGCTTTTGGCGGTCTGGCGGCCGGCGTTTATGACCTGCTGACGGCGGAACAGACCCTGGCCGGCGGCCTGAGACTGGACGGCAGCAACACGGTCGAACTGGCGCTCACCTTCGGCAGGCAGACGCCCTCCGGCAAGCCGTTGTGGCGCTACTATCTGCTGGCGATGGCCTCCCCCCACCTGACGCCAACGCTCGTGCGCTTGGCCGGCCCCTGGCTGGCGACGCAGCCGCAGGGTGTGGTCGGTTTCAGCCTGGAGGAAGCGGCGCGGGCCGAGACCGTGGTCGCCATCGGCGATGGCGCCGGCGATGCCGACCTGGCCTGGCTGCAAGCGGCCGGTGTTCGAATCGTGGATCGGCGCCACGACCTCTTGACCCTTGCCAACTTGTTGGCGCCCGCCTCCGATCTCGATCGAGGAGTACGACCATGACCGATCCGATCAATGACGCCGAAGCCTACGGCGTACGCATCGTCCCAACCTCGGTAGCGCCGGGCGCCGATTACTGGCAGATCACCCGCGTGCATCACCTGCCGCCGGAGGTGAACAACGGCCGGCATCACCTGTTCTTCGACGCCCTCGACGCCGCCGGACAGCGTGCTTTTGGCGCCCACATCCTCATCAGGTGGCCCGGCGGCAGCCATGAAGTCATCATCGACAAGCCCTTGCCCGAACCCGGGGCCAACGAGCCGCTATGGGCCAAACAGGTGGTCAGCGCCGAAGCCCTGGGGCTGCCATCCGACCGGGCCGAAAACCTCCACACCGGCCACCCCGACGAAGCCCCCGGCAACACCCTCTTCCACCACTCGTTCGAGATCACCTTCCGCCGCGCCACCGCCGGCCAGCCGGCAGCGGAAAGCGTGATCAGGGGCAGCATCCCTGGCGGGGCCGGGCACACCCTGGTCTTGCGGGCGGAGGGCGGCAGCGAGCGCATGACGCTGGCAGCCGGCGACGACAGCTATCGTTTCGAGGGGCTGGCGGCAGGCCGCTATACCGTGGCCGACCAGCAGGATGGGCGCCGGATCGGGCCGGTGGAAGTCAACGGCGTCGACGAAGTCGTCGCCAACTTCCCCGCCCTGCCGGTGGATAAGCCGCTCGGCCACTACTTCCTCTTCGGCCCGCCCGATCAACCCGCTTCCCGGCTCTATATCGACTTGCTGGCCGAACACCTGGCCACCCGCCGCCTGGCTTTTGGTTTCAGCCCGGCCGACGCCGCCAAGGCGGCCGGCGTCAGTCTGGTCGGCGAGCACGCCGCCGCCACCCTGGCCGCCCTACAAGCGGCCGGCGTCCAGGTCGAACAGCTGCCCCTTGACCCCGCCGAACTCCTGAGGGCGCTGATCCCCCCCACGCGCGACATCCTCGCCCGGCCGTAACGGTGTGGCTGTGGCCGCGCACAAAGACACAGACATGACCGGCAACCGTCCCCGGCGCGGTCGGTGGTTGGCTCTGGCCGGGCTGACCGCGCTGGCGCTGCTCTTCCGCTTCTACCGGCTGGGCGAGCTACCACCGGGGCTACATTACGACGAAGCCTTCGATGGGCTGGATGCTTTTGGCCTGCTGAGCACGCCCCTGGGCCGGTGGCCGCTGTTCTTCACCGGCAATTTCGGTCGCGAGCCGTTGTTCATGGTCTTGCTGGCGGCCTCACAGGCGCTTTTCGGCCCGACGACGTTCAGCTTGCGTCTGGTCCCTGCCCTGTTGGGCGCGCTGCTGACGCCGGCCCTGGTCTGGCTGGGGTGGGAAATGGGGCCAGGGCTGGGGGTCGGCAACCGGCCCCGCTTTGCCCTCTGGGCGGGCGCGGGGGCGCTGGCCTTGCTGTGGACGCAGGTCTTTGCCCGCTATGCCATCCGCATCGAACTGTTCGCCCTCGTCATCGTCCTGGTCTTCGCCGGGCTGTGGCGGGCCTGGCGCACCCAACGCTGGCGGTGGTGGGCGGCGGCGGGGATCCTGGCCGGGCTGAGTTTCTACACCTATCTGCCGGCCCGTCTGCTGCCGTTGGTCTTCATCCCTATGGGCGCCTGGGCCGTGTGGCGCAGCCGGCCCGCCCTGCAGACCCGGCTGCCCGGCCTGACCCTGGCGACGGTTCTGGCGCTGCTGGTCGCCCTCCCCCTGGCGCTCTACTTCGTCCGCAACCCGGTCTCGTTCGCCACCCGCACGGCCCAGGTCAGCATCGTGGGGCAGGGCGCCGGGGCCATCCTCCACAACCTCAAGGCGATCCTGGAGATGCCGTTGCTGGCGGGTGACGCCAATCCCCGCTACAACCTACCTGGCCGTCCGGTGCTGGACCCGTCGATGGCCTTTCCTTTCCTGGTCGGCCTGGCTTTCCTCGTCCGCTTCATCCTGCGCCCGGCCGCGCTTTTCCTGCTCTCGTGGCTGCTGGTCATGCTGCTGCCCACCTTGCTCAGCGAACATGCGCCCTCGTTTCAGCGCGCCATCGGCGCCGCCCCCGCCTTTGCCCTCCTCCTCGCCCTCGGCCTCGAGTCCGTGGTCGGCTGGGCCGGAAGGCGTTGGCGGCGGGCCGAGATGTGGCTGGGGTGGGCGGGATGGGCGGCGCTGGCCGTCTCCACCCTGCTCACATGGCGGTCGTTCGGCGTCTGGAGCGCCTCACCCGAACTGTTTTTCGCTCGCGACCTCGGTTTCGCCCAACTGGCGGCGGCTTTCGGCCGCGACGCCCGGCGCCCGGTCTATCTCAGCCCGCGCGGGAACGACCACCCCACCGTCCGTTATCTGCTGCTGGATGACCCGACCCCACCCGACCTGCACGGCTTCGATGGCCGCATCTGCGTCCGCATCCCCGCCGGCGCAGCCGACTACTACTTCTTGACCCAGGAAGACTTCCGCGGCCCGGCGCTGTTGGCCTCCTACCTGCCGGATGGCGTCTCGCAAGTCGTGGTCGCCGATCCCTATGGCCGGCCGTGGGCCGCCAGGCTGCGCCAGCCTGAGTCCGGTCGCGTCCAACTGCCGGAAATGACGCCGCACCCGACCGAGATGAGCGAAGGCATCCGCTTCCTGGGCTATTGGCTGAGCGCAACCGCCCTGAAACCAGGCGAGCGGCTCTATGTCCGGCTGTTCTGGCAGAGCCAGGCCGTCCCCCGGCTCGATTACACCACCTTCGTCCACCTGCTGAGCGTCGGGGCTGATGGCTCAGTCGCACGGCTGGCGGGGACCGATGCGCCACCGGGAAACGGCTCCTGCCCGACCTCGGGCTGGCTGGCCGGTGAAACCATCATCGATGAGCTTCAGCTCGAACTCCCCGCCGATCTGGCGGCCGGCGACTACGCCCTGGCCGTTGGTTTCTACGACCCCGCCAGCGGCCAGCGCCTGGCCGCACCCGGCCATCCCGACGATCAGATCATCCTGGGGCCGTGGCAGGTGGACTGACTGCCGGCCCTAGCCCACGGCCTCGGCCGGCTCGGACCTGGGTAGCGACATCGTGACCGGCGGCGGCGGGACAAAGCTGGGCTGCGGAGCCTGCTGATGGGGATAAGCGCCGCAATGCGGGCAGCGTTTCCATTCGGGGTCGAGCAGACGGCTGCATTGCGGACAAGGCTGCCGAAGCTCGGTCTCGCAGAAGGGGCAGAACTGCCACTCGCTTTCGACCGGCCGGCCGCACTTGTGGCAGTTCTTGGCGGTTTCGATCTCGCGTAGCAGGGCCTCTTCTTCCAGCGCCCGGTCGTACTGCTCGGCCAGGGTGGTGCGCGGGCGGATCAGCAAGTAGAGCAGAACGCCGAGGATGTTGAAGATGGCCACCAGCAGGGTGGCAAGGATGGCGGCAAAGATGTCGGCCGAGCGGGTGCGGATATCGCGCCAGGTCCAGATGACGAGACCGACCCAAAAGGCGACCAGGAGGCCGCCGACGACGGCGACGACCCATTCCAGGCCGACGCCGATAAGATTAGCAAGCTGTTCAGGCATCGATGACAAGACTCCGAAAAAATACGGCGCCGCGCAGGGGCGCGGCAAGCAATGATAGCACAGCCTGCCCGGAGACGAAAAAAGCCCCCAGAACAAAAATCCGGGACCGGCACGCGCCGGCGTCGCGCCCCTCAGACCGGGATCAGGCCGGCTCCCCTATCCAGATCCCTTCCACCAACTCGATCGCCAGCCCCAGCGCCTGGGCGAGAACATCGGTGTTGCGCCCGGCATCCCACAGCTCCATGGCGGCGTTGCCGTCGGCCAGGGCTTCGATCTGCAACCAGCCGTGGGCCAGGTCGAGATGGCAGCGCAGGTCGCGGATGACCTGATGCCGGCCGCGCTCGAAATACTCGGCCAGCCGCAGCATCCCGGCCAGGGCGACGAGGGCGTTTTCGTCGGCAGGCATGGCCAGAAGGGGAGCCAGTTCGCCGGCCTTGGGCGCGCCTTTGCTGCGATGGTAGCGACAGAGGAGGGCAATCAGGGCCAGCTCGCGCGGGGAGTAGCCGGGTAGATCGTGGGCAAGGATGATGTAGCTGGAGTGCAGGTGGTGGAATTGATAATCGATGGCGGCGCCGATGTCGTGCAACAGTCCGGCGGCCCAGAGCAGTTGGCGATAGGCCGGGTCAAGCCGGTGCGCGACTTGCAGGTCATCGAACAAGCGCAGGGCAAGGTGGGCGACATGGTGGCTGTGCGCGTTGTCATAACCAAAGCTGCGGGCCAGACTGAGGATGCTGAACTGGCGCAGGTTGGGGATGATCGGCTGTTCCTGACCCTCGAGGAAGCGCTCGTAGAACACCCCCTCGCGCAGCCCCTGGCGCGTCACGGTCAGGGCGCCGAAGTTGCTGTGCCGCAAGAGGGCGCTGTAGACCAGAGCGCCGGCATGGATGATGTCGGCGCGGTCGTAGTTCAGCCCAGGCACGGCCGTGCGCCGCTTGAGCGAAAGCCGCCACAACTGGTCGGCGATCTCGTGGACGGAGCCGGCATCCAGCACATAGCCCTGCACGGTGTCCAGCGGCAGCTGCCGGCGGGCCTGATCGATTTGGGCCAGGTTGCGGATGGCGCCGCCGATGGCCGCCAGATCATCGCCGGGCCGGGCATGGAACCAATCGAGGGCGGCGAATTGTTCGGCCAGATGGTGTTCCAGGGCCGCGACTTTGGCCGCCGTCACCCGGTCGGGGCCAAGGAATAGCTCGGTCGTGCGCAAAGCCCCCAACGGCAGGCTGAGGCAGCGCCCCGGCAGGCCCTCTCGCACTTCGGTCACTTGCAGGCTGCCGCCGCCCAGGTCGATGACGAACCCTTCTTGTAGACCGGTGGAGTTGATGGCGCCGAGTGCGCCGTAGTAGCCCTCTTCCTCGCCCGTGAGGACGCGCAACTTCCACCCGGTTTCGGCCTGGGCGCGGGCCAGAAACGCAGCCCGGTTGCCGCCATCGCGCACGGCGCTGGTGGCCACCACCGTCACATCCTGCACCCCCAGCGCCTGGCAAAGGGCGTGGAACATGCGTAGGGCGTTCAAGCCGCGGTCGATGGCAGCGGCGCGCAGGATGTTGGTCTCGCCCATGCCCTCGCGCAGCCGCACCACCTCGCGCACCTCGTCGGCCAGCCGGAAGTAGCGCCCCGGTTCGTATTCATAGATCACCAGGCGCGTGGTGTTGGAGCCGAGATCGACGATGCCAAGACGTTGGGGCATGGGGGTTATTGGGGATTGGAGATTGGAGATTGGAGATTGTCGATGGCTGGACAAGGAGATGAGTGGGTGCGTGGTGCGTGGTGCGTGGTGCGTCTTCCGTGGTGCGTGGTGCGTGGTGCGTCTTCCGTGGTGCGTGGTGCGTGAGGATCGCCGACGTTTTCTCACGTTTCACGCCTCACGTTTCACGTTTCACGGAACACGGAACACGGAACACGCAACCCGGAACCCGCCCCCCTCTCATCCATAATCGACGATGCTGTAACGATGCAGTTTGTCCAGGCGGTGGGTGGCGCTGATCATGCGCAGGGTGCCAGAGCGGGAGCGGATGATCATGCTGTGAGTGGTGGCGCCGCCGCCGAAATAGCGCACGCCGCGCAGGAGTTCACCGTTGGTGATGCCGGTGGCGGCAAAAAAGACGTCGTCGCTCTGCACCAGGTCGTTGTTGTTCAGGACTTTGTTCAAGTCGATCCCTTTGTCGATGGCTTTCTGCCGTTCGGCTTCGTCGCGCGGCCACGGTTTGCACTGGATCTCACCGCCCAGGCATTTGAGAGCCGCAGCCGTGATCACCGCTTCGGGCGAGCCGCCGATGCCCATGAGCACGTCGATGCCGGAGTCGGGCATGCAGGTGGCCACGGCCCCGGCCACATCGCCGTCGCTGATCAGACGGATGCGGGCGCCGGCCGAGCGTACGGCAGCGATCAGGTCGGCATGGCGCGGGCGGTTCAGGATCATCACCGTGAGGTCGTTGACATCGCGCTTGAGGGCGCGGGCGATGTTGCGCAGGTTGACGCGCGGGGGCGCTTCGATGTCGATGACGCCACAACAGCTGGGGCCAACGGCGATCTTGTCCATGTACACCAGGTGGTGGGGATAGTACATCGACCCGCGCTCGCCCACAGCGACGACCGAGAGGGCGCCGTTGCCGCCTTCGGCCGTCAGGCGGGTGCCATCGATGGGGTCCACGGCGATATCCACTTTGGGATGGGTGGCTGCGCCCACCTGTTCGCCGTTATACAGCATGGGGGCATCGTCTTTTTCGCCCTCACCGATGACGACGACGCCATCCATGGCAATGGTGCCCAGCACCAGGCGCATGGCATCGACGGCGGCCTGGTCGGCGGAGTTCTTCTCGCCGCGGCCCATCCAACGCGCGGCCGCCAGGGCCGCGGCTTCGGTCACGCGCACGAGTTCGAGGGCGAGGTTGCGGTCGGGAAGTTCGCTCATTGGGGGTGTCCTTTTGGTTATTGGAGATTGGTTATTCTTTAGTTTCCGCTAAGTGCTGACGTGACAAAGGCGGCTGGATGGTTCATGATTGCAGGAAACCATTCCCACAAGCTCCTGCAAGGAGAGAACCATGCCAACCG
>JAIBAP010000063.1 GCA_019695115.1 Caldilineales bacterium
CCGCTCGCTGTCCTACTCTGCCCCACACCGCCGAACGCCAACCCCGGCGTGGCGCTGCCCAACAACAAGCTGATCACCACCAGCAGGTTGATCAGGTGATTCACCTTACGATATTCGGGGGGGGGGGGTACATAGGCGCCTCGCTGAAGGACGATGTCGGCCAGGGTCTGGCCAGGGCGGGGGGCGAGAAAAGGGGGGAAGAAAAACCCAACCTCAGAACGCACTTCCTGGCTTCATTCTATCCAGCTTCGCGCCACAGAATATGATCCAGATCACATTCAGCGCCATTGCCCCCCTCCTTCACTGTCTCCCTGCCTCCTTTATCCCCCCCATTCCCACGCCCAAGACCGGATGGCTGTTTGCCCCATCCTCCCCGCGTCTGCTACACTCCTTTCACCTGCTGCCTTCACGATGGCGGTCCATCCCGTGCTTACGGGCGCTTCCACCCCATGCCCACCCCTCACGCTTCCCGCTTCCCGCTTCCCGCTTCTCGCTTTCCCCTCTGCCTCGCTCTCCTGCTGGCCGGCCTCCTCTTGGCCGCATGCAGCGGCGGCCCCCTGGTCGCCAACGCCAGCCTCGCGCCCCAGGCCATCAGCCCCAACGCCGACGGCAACGCCGACGCCACCCGCATCAGCTACACCATCCGCCGGCCCAGCGATGTCTCGATCTACTTCGAGGATGCCAACGGCCAGCGCCACTACTTCCGCCAGGAGCGGCGCCGCGCCGCCCGCGATTACAACGTGCTGTGGGGTGGGGTGATCGATGGCCGCGTCCTGCCGGACGGCAACTACACCTGGGTGATCGAAGCCACCGACGACCAGGGCCGCAGCGACCGCGCCAGCGGCGACCTGGTCATCGAGGACGCCGACACCACCCCGCCCGAATTCCAGAACTTCGCCGTCACCCCCAAAACCATCACCCCCAACCAGGACGGCATCGACGACCGCGCCGCCATCACCTACTATCTCACCAAGCCGGTCGAGGAACTCCAGGTCTACCTGACCAACCCGCGCCAGGACGCCAACGACCCCAATCGCAAATACCCCCTGGCCGAGACGGAGCGCGAGATCAAGCCCAACGAGCCGGGCTACCATTTCTACGACTACGACGGCGGCATCGACCTGGGCGCCGACCCCCCGCCCGATGGCGATTACTTTGTGGTGGCCGAAGCCCGCGACCGCGCCGGCAACCACACTATCATCTCCGACACCCTCACCATCAACCTGGGCGGCAAGCCGCGCGCCGAGATCGTCAAAGGCGAGGTGACGATGCTCAACCCGGCCAGCGGCGACCTCAACATCCCCCTGGGTGGGGCGATGATCTTCACGGCCACGATCGAGAACTACGGCAACGTCCCCATCCGCACCGCCGGCCCCTGGCCCGGCGCCGTCTACCGCTCCAACCAGAACTTCAACACCCTGGCCTACGAGGAGGGCGACGACAGTTGGTTCGAACAATCGGGCACCTGGCGCTTCGGCCTTAACTTCGAGAGCAACTTCGGCCAGGATTGGCCCTTCCGCTTCGCCGTTGGCCGCCGCCAAGACCTGCGCTGCGAGATGGTGGATGGCCGGGAGCAGTGCTTCCTCGACCCCGGCCAGCGCGGGCTGGTCTACGGCACCATCCTCTGGGAAGGAATCCCGGCCCGCAATCCCTTCCGGCTCTGGGGCGGGCTGCTGCACGAGGATGTCGAAATCGTCAACGATTTCGCCGACGTGCAAGAAGTGCAGATCGCCGATCCGCAGCAGTAGGGCGGTGCGGGGACACGGATTTCACAGATAAACACGGATTCACAACCGTTCATCGAGCACTATCCGCGTTTCGGCGCGCCCACCGTTGCCAGGCAGCAGCTCTCAAAGTTCAGCATTCAAGACAATCAAGCACTATCCGCGTTCATCCGCGTTCATCCGCGTACCCCAAAAATGCACCTGGGCATCGTCATCGTCAGCTACAACGTGCGCGACCTCCTGCGCGCCTGCCTGGCCTCCGTCTTCGCCGACCTCTCCCGCTCGCCCCATCTGAGCGCCGAGGTGCTGGTGATCGACAACGCCTCGGCCGATGACAGCGCCGGCATGGTTGCAGCCGCATTCCCCCAGGCCGGGATCATCGCCTCTGAGCGCAACCTGGGCTTTGCCGGCGGCAACAACCTGGGCCTGCGGCGCCTGGGGCTGGGCAGAGAGACACAACCGCCCGGCGCTCCTGACGCCATCCTCCTCCTGAACCCGGACACCGAAGTCCAGCCCGGCGCGCTGGCGGCGATGGCCGGATTTCTGGCCTCGGAACCGAGGGCGGGGGGATGCGGCGCCCGCCTGAGCTATGGCGATGGCAGCTTCCAGCACAGCGCCTTCCGCTTCCCCGGCCTGGCCCAACTCTATCTCGACCTCTTCCCTGCTCACCCGCGGCTGCTCGATTCCCGGCTCAACGGCCGCTTTCCCCGCCGCCTGTACGAGGGCGAGAATCCCTTCCCCGTCGATTTCGTCCTCGGCGCCGCCCTGATGGTGCGCGGCCAGGCCATCGCCGCCGCCGGGCTGCTGGACGAGGGCTTCTTCATCTACGCCGAGGAAATGGACTGGCAATTCCGCCTGCGGGCTGCCGGCTGGCCGATCTTCTGCGTCCCCGCCGCCCACATCACCCACCACGAAGGCCGCAGCACCCGCCAATTCCGCGGCCCCATGACCGTCGCCCTCTGGCGCTCGCGGCTGCGCTACTACGACAAACACTACCCGCCCTGGAAGCGCGCCGCCGCCCGCCGCCTGATCCGCCGCGGCATGGCCGCCCAAAGCCGCGCCGCCGCCGCCGCCCACCAGTCCGGCCAGATCGACGACGCCGAACTCCAGGCCCGGCTCAGCGCCTACCGCCAGGTGATCGCCCTGCTTTCTGCCGATGCCCGCCCCTGACCGCCCGCCCACCCTGGCCTGCGCTATCCTGGCCCGCAATGTCAGCGCCCACATCGCCGACTGCGTGCGCTCCTGCGCCTTCGCCGACCTGGTGCTGGTCTTCGACACCGATAGCGATGATGGCACTGTGGAGCTGGCGCGGGCCGCGGGCGCGCTCGTCGTCCCGGCGCCTTTCGTCAACTTCTCGCAGGCGCGCAACTACGCCCTCGAACACACCGATGCCGACTGGGTTTTCTTTGTCGACGCCGACGAACGGGTGACGCCCGAACTGGCGCAGGAAGTCCGTCAGGCCATCGCCTCGGATCGGGCCGAAGGCTGGTGGGTTCCCCGTTACAACCACATCGTCGGCCATGTGCTGCGGGGCGGCGGCTGGTATCCCGACCGCCAACTGCGGCTGCTGCGCCGCGACAAGGCGCACTACGACCCGGCGCGGGAGGTGCACGAGCTGGCCATCATCGACGGCCGCCAGGCCAACCTGAACGAACACCTGATCCACTACAACTACGACGCCTGGGATCAGTTCCATGCCAAACAGCGCCGCTACACCGCCTTCGAGGCCAAGACCTTGCGGGCCGAGGGCGTGCGGGCGCACCCGCGCCACCTGATCACCCGGCCTTTGCAGGCTTTCTGGCGGCGCTTCGTCACCTGGCAGGGCTACCGCGATGGTCTCTTCGGCCTGCGCCTGTGCCTGGTGATGGCGTGGTATGAGTTGTTGAAGTATGGGTGGTTGTTGAGGGGGAGGTGAGGGGGAGGGGGAGACGCAGGGAGGGGGAGGGGGAGGGACGCAGGGAGGGAGGGAGGGGACATGACGCCGAAGGTGATCCAGATCACGGAGGGCGGCAGGAAGGTGGGATAGAATCGGAAGCAAAGTCAATCCCCCGACAGAGCGTCTTTCTTTCCCCTTTCTCGCGGCGGCAATGTGGCCGAGCTACGTTACTACGCCAGAGCCTGCCCTGAGTGTAGCCGAAGGGGCAAGCCCCGCTACCATGCGGGTGGTGCGAAGACGGAGACCCTTCACTGCGTTCAGGGCTTTACGGGCCAGCGGGCTGGCGCTCAGCAGAACGACCTGGGCATGTACTGGTACAACAGCCGCTGGTACGACCAGTTGACGGGGCGGTTCTTGCAGCCGGATACGATTGTGCCGCAGCCGGGGAATCCGCAGGCGCTGAACAGGTACAGCTATGTCCTCAACAATGCGTTGCGGTACACTGCGCCCCCCACTATTGGCTGGTGTATAATCGACCCCGAAAACCAAACCACGAGCCAGGCTGGATGGCCGGGCGTATCGGCCAGACGGTGGAAGCTCGAACCAATGTCGCCAAGAAACTGACACTCGACCCCACTCACCACCATGCGAAAACGCCCGTCCTGGGACGAATACTTCATGAGCATCGCCTTGCAGGTGGCCAGGCGCAGCACCTGCGACCGGGCCAACGTCGGCGCTATCATCGTCAAAGACCGGCGCATCCTCACCACCGGCTACAACGGCTCGCCCGCCGGCCTGCCGCACTGCGACGACGTCGGGCACCTGATGGTCGAGGGCCACTGCGTGCGCACCCTCCATGCCGAGCAGAACGCCATCATCCAGGCCGCCTATCATGGCGTCTCGGTGCAGGAGAGCACGCTCTATGTCACCCATCAGCCCTGCCTGAACTGCGCCAAGATGATCATCAACGCCGGCATCCGCCGGGTGGTGTTCGCGGGGACCTATCCCGATACCCTGGCCCGCCAGTTCCTGGCCGAGGCAGGCGTGGGTTTGCAGCACTTTGCACTATCCGAGGCAGAGCAAGAAGCCGTTGCGCACAGACCGGAGCGGGGGGTGTGAGGGGGGGCGTTCCGGGTTCCGGGTTCCGTGGTGCGTATTTCGTGTTCCGTGGTGCGTGGTGCGGGTTGCGTGTTCCGAGTTACAGGTTACGAGTTACCAGTTACGAGTCAGTTAGTGCAAGCCGGGGGCGGAGTTTCGCGTCTGCTTGCACAGACGTGGTAAACTTGCGCCGCCTGTTGGGAGACGGTTCCCAGGGCAACGCCATCGCCCCACACCCGCATACGCAAAGGAGCTTTTGCTTATGGATCGTGAAGCCGACATCATCGCCTCCGAGCACGAGGTCTACCATCCCTCGCCCGAAGTCGTCAACCACGCCCACATCAAGAACTATCAGGAATGGTGCGACCGCGCCCAGGCCGACCCACAGGCATTCTGGGCCGAGCGAGCCAGCCACCTGGAATGGTACCATCCCTGGGACAAGGTGCTGGACGAATCGAACCCGCCCTTCTATCGCTGGTTCGTGGGCGGCAAGATCAACATCGTTCACAATGCCCTCGACCGGCATGTGAAAACCTGGCGCAAGAACAAACTGGCCCTGATCTGGGAGGGCGAACCAGGGGAAAAAGTCACCTTCAGCTATTTCGCCCTCTGGCGCGAGGTCTGCAAATTCGCCAACGTCTTGCGCAGTATGGGCGTGCGCAAGGGCGACCGGGTGACGATCTACATGGGCCGCATCCCCGAACTGCACATCGCCATGCTGGCCTGCGCCAAGGTGGGCGCGGTGCACTCGGTCGTCTATGGCGGCTTCAGCGAGCAGGCCCTGGCCGACCGCATCGAAGACGCCCAGAGCCGGGTGGTGATCACCGCCGACGGCGCCTGGCTGCGGGGCAAGATCGTCGAACTGAAGAAGATGGCTGACGAAGCCATCCACCGCTCACCGGTGGTGGAACACGTCATCGTCGTCCGGCGCACGGGGCAGGAAGTGTACATGGAGCCGGGCCGCGACTATTGGTATCACGACCTCATGGCTTTGCCCATCGCCTCCTCGCAGTGCCAGACCGAGGAAATGGACGCCGAAGACCCGCTCTTCATCCTCTACACCTCTGGCACCACCGGCAAACCCAAAGGCCTGCTGCACACACATGGCGGCTACCAGGTCTTCACCACCACCACCCTACAGTGGGTCTTCGACCTCAAAGAAGAAGACCGCTACTGGTGCGCGGCCGACCCGGGCTGGATCACCGGCCACAGCTACATCGTCTATGCGCCGCTGATCGCTGGCGCCACCAGTTTCATGTACGAGGGCGCGCCCAACCACCCCTACCCCAATCGCTGGTGGAAGATGATCGAGCAGTATGGGATCACCATCCTCTACACCGCCCCCACCGCCATCCGCGGCCTCATGCGTTTTGGCGACGCCTGGCCCAACCGCCATGATCTGTCCTCCTTGCGGCTGCTGGGCACGGTGGGCGAGCCGATCAACCCCGAAGCCTGGCGCTGGTACTACAACGTCATCGGCAAGCGCCGTTGCCCGATCATGGACACCTGGTGGCAGACCGAGACCGGCGGCTTCATGATCACGCCCGTCCCCTCGCTGCCGCTCAAGCCCGGCTCGGCCACCCTGCCCTTCCCCGGCGTCGAGGCCGAAATCGTGGACGAAGACGGCGACCCTGTGGCGGCGGACGAAGACGGCTACCTGGTGATCAAACGCCCCTGGCCCGGCATGGCCCGAACCGTCTACGGCGACCCCGACCGCTATGTGGCCCAGTATTTCGAGCGTTTCCGCGACCGCGGCTACTATCTGACCGGCGACTCGGCCCGCAAAGACGAAGACGGCTATTTCTGGATCATCGGCCGCATCGATGACGTGATCAAAGTCAGCGGCTACCGCCTGGGCACGGCCGAGATCGAGAGCGCCCTCGTCAGCCACCCGGCCGTGGCCGAGGCCGCTGCCATCGGCATGCCCGACGAGATCCGGGGCCATGTCATCTGGGCCTACTGCATCCTCCGCAGCGGCTTCGAAGCCTCGGACAAGCTGGTGGATGAACTGAAAGAGCACGTCCGCCATGAAACCGGCCCCATCGCCGTCCCCGCCAAGATCGAATTCGTGGACATGCTGCCCAAGACGCGTTCCGGCAAGATCATGCGCCGGGTGCTCAAGGCCCGCGCCCTGGGCAAAGAAGTCGGGGACATCTCCACCCTGGAGGCATAGCCTCGCCGCCCCATCCGCCGACCGTTTGACAAAGCCCCACCCCCTTCCTATAATCGCCCCACCCATCCTGGTGACGCCCGCTTGTGACGATAGCGGCCACCGCCCATCGTTCCCACCTCGTTTTCTCACTTAGGAGGAGAAAAACATGTCCAAGCATCGAATCTGGGTCCTGTTCGCCGGCCTTGTGCTGGTTGCCCTGTTGGCGGCAGCCTGCGGCGGCGCTACGGCGCCCACCGCTGCGCCGGCGCCAACCGAAGCGCCCACCGTTGCGCCGACGCCCGTCCCGCCCACACCTGAACCGACCAAGGCGCCCGAACCCACGGCCACACCCGAACCGGCGCCAACCGAAGCGCCGGCCATGGAGTTGATGTCGAGCTCGGTGGATAGCTGCGACTACGGCGGCGAGATCAAGTCGATCGAAGCCATCGATCCGTTGACTGTCAAGTTTACCCTCTGCTTCCCCGACCCGGCCTTCCCGGCCAAAGCCGCCGACACCTCCATGCAGATTCAGTCTTCGGACTATCTGGAGAAGACGGGCGGCACCGGCGACCTGCTGGAGAAACCCGTCGGCACCGGCCCCTACATGCTGAAGGAATGGCGCAAGGGCGACCAGATGATCATGGAAGCCAACCCCAACTACTGGGGCGACAAGGCAAAAGCGCAGACGCTGGTCTTCCGCTGGAGCGCTGAGGCCGCCCAGCGTTTGCTCGAACTGCAATCAGGCAATGTCAGCGGCATCGACAACCCCGGCCCCGATGACTTCGCCGTCATCGAAGGCGACGCCAACCTCAAGCTCTACCCGCGCGCCGGCACCAACATCTTCTATGTTGGCATGAACAACACCTATCCGCCTTTCGACAACGAGAGAGTGCGACAGGCCTTCGCCATGGGCATCGACCGCGAGCGCATCGTCAAAACCTTCTACCCGGTGGGATCGTTGGTCGCCACCCAGTTCATGCCTTCCAGTATCTTTGGCTATAGCAAAGATCTCGACTGGTACAAGTATGACCCTGAGCAGGCCAAGAAGATCCTGACCGAAGAAGGCGTCTACGATGCCAACGGCGTCTTCAAGACCACCATCACCTATCGCGACGTGGTGCGCGGCTACCTGCCCGAACCCGGCGTGGTGGCCCAGGACATCCAGGCGCAACTGAAGGATATCGGCGTCGAAGCCGAGATCGTGGTCATGGAATCCGGTTCCTACCTGGATGCCGCCGCCGCCGGCCAACTCAATGGCTTCCACCTGTTGGGCTGGGGCGCCGACTATCCCGACGCCACCAACTTCCTGGACTATCACTTCGGCGCCGGCGCCAGCAAGCAGTTCGGCAACAAGCATGACGACATCGTCGCCGCCCTCCAGCAAGCCGCCGCCTTGGCCGACCCGGCCAAGCGCCAGCCGATCTACGACCAGGCCAATGAGCTGATCAAGCAGCACGTGCCCATGATCCCGATCGCGCACGGCGGCAGCGCCGACGCCTTCCAGGCCAACTGCACCGGCGCTCATTCCAGCCCCCTGACGCGCGAGAAGATGGCCGTCATCGACTGCGGTGGCGACACCCTCGTTTGGATGCAGAACGCCGAACCGGTCAGCCTCTATTGCGCCGATGAAACCGACGGCGAAACTTTCCGGGCCTGCGAACAGATGAGCGAAGCCCTGTTCTCGTATGAGGTCGGCACCACCAACGTCGAACCGGCCCTGGCCGAATCGTACGATGTCAACGACGACCTGACCGAGTGGACCTTCCATCTACGGCCCGACGTCAAGTTCCATGATGGCAGCGACTTCGACGCCAACGATGTTGTGGCCACGTGGGACGCCCAATGGGATGCCGCCAGCCCGCTGCACACGGGTCGTGTTGGCGACTTCACCTACTTCCAGGCCTACTTCACCAAGTTCAAGAACGCGCCCGCCGAATGAGACGGATGACGTCGCTTCTCCCTTCCGCCAACTGATTCATCACCGACTGATGGGGCGCAGAAACCTGCGCCCCATCATGTCATTTCGGCTCGATAGCCGTCGAGAGAGCGCCCCAGCCATGTCCAAGTACATCATTCAGCGCCTCATCTCCTCCATCCCCGTCCTCTTCGGCATCGTCTTCGTCACCTTCGCCCTGGCTCGTCTGTTGCCGGGCGACCCCTGCGTGGCGATGCTGGGCGAGAAAGCCAACGAGGTGACCTGTGGCGCCTTCAATGCCCGCTATGGCCTGGACAAGCCGATCCTGACCCAATTCACCATCTACTTCCGCGATGTCCTGGCCGGCGACCTGGGCGAGTCATTTCGCTACGGCCGGCCCGTCACCGACCTGATCATCGAGCGTTTGCCTGTCACCGTCGAACTGGCCTTGGCCGCCATGTTCTTGTCAATCATCCTTGGCGTCACTCTGGGCATTATCTCAGCCCGCAAGCAGAATTCCATCGTCGATGTAGCGACGATGATGGGGGCGACGCTGGGATTCTCGGTGCCGGTGTTCGTGCTGGGGCTATTTCTGGCTTACGTCTTCGCCATCATCCTCAAAGGCACACCCTTTGCCCTGCCGCCGTCGGGCCGTCTCTCGGCCGGGATGAACGTGCCATCGCTGCCCGACACCCTCGGCCTGGAGAAAGGCAGCCCCTTCTTTGGCCTGGCGAGTTTTCTGGGCAACATGTACATCTTCGATGCCATCGTCCATACCGATCTCGACCTTCTGGGCGATGCCGTCAAACACCTGATCCTCCCGGCCATCGCCCTTTGCACCATCCCGATGTCGATCATCGCCCGCATGACCCGCTCCAGTCTGCTGGAAGTGACCTCCCAGGACTATGTGCGCACGGCCCGCGCCAAAGGACTCAACGAGCGCGTCGTCCTCTTTCGCCATGCCCTGCGCAACGCCCTCTTGCCGGTCGTCACCATCATCGGCCTCTCCCTAGGACTTCTGCTCAGCGGCGCTGTCCTCACCGAAACCATCTTTGGTTTTTCGGGCGTGGGGCGCATCCTGTTCGACTCGATCACCTCGCGCGATTATGCCCCCATCCAGGGCTTCACGCTCATCACCGCCGTGGGCTTTTTGATCCTCAACCTCATCGTCGACATCCTCTACGGCTTCCTCGACCCGCGCATCCGCCTGAAATAGAAGCCCCTTCGCGCACTTTGCACCCCCACCGATTCGAACCTGGAGCGCATTCATGGCCACGTCGTCAGAAGTTGTCACCCCGCCGGTTGACCTCAAGTTCAAACCCTCTCGACGCAGCCATAGCTTGTGGTACGAGGCCGTCCGCGACCTGTTGCGACGGCGATCCGGTCAGGTCGGTTTAGTCATCATCGCCTTCCTGGTCATCATCGCCGTTTTTTCCCCCCAACTCTCGACCCATGACCCCCTTCAGGTGCTGATCGGCGTCGAGGACAACGTCAAGCGCCGCACGCCGCCCTGCATCTATGCCGCCAATGGGCTGCCGTCGCTGCCCGTCGTGCGCAGTTTTCAGTGCGACCCCTCGTTGCCAGAACACTATTTCGGGGTCGATGGCAACGTGCGCGATCTCTACAGCCGCGTCCTCTACGGCGCCCGTGTGTCGTTGCGGGTCGGCTTCTACGTCGTCTTCGTCGCCCTGCTGTCGGGGACGCTGATCGGCGCCGTATCGGGCTATCTTGGCGGCCGCATCGACAACGTGCTCATGCGCCTGATGGACATCGTGCTGGCCTTTCCGGCCCTCGTCCTGGCCATTGCCATCAACTCCGCCCTCCTCCAGGCCCTGGACACCAGCCTGCTTACCACCATCATCGACGGGCTGAAGCGCCTTCTGGGGTTCGAGGATGTGGGCCTGCTGACGGCGCTGATGGCCGTCTCGCTCGTCTCGATCCCCACCTTTGCCCGGCTGGCGCGGGCCAGCGTGCTCTCGATCAAAGAACAGGAATATGTCACCGCGGCGCGGGCGATCGGCGCCCCCCCCAACCGCATCCTGTTGCGCGGCATCTTGCCCAATGCCATGGCGCCCTTGATCGTCGCCGCCACCTTGGGTGTGGCTTCGGCCATCCTCGACACCGCCGCCCTCTCGTTTCTGGGCCTGGGCGCGCAGCCGCCCACGCCCGAATGGGGCGCCATGATCGGCGCCGAACGCAACCAGATGTTCACGGCCCCCTACCTGATCATCTTCCCCGGCCTGGCCATTGCCCTGACCGTCCTCGGCTTCAACCTCCTGGGCGATGGCCTGCGCGACGCCCTCGACCCGCGGATGAAGAACCGCTAGACGGACGACGCCGCCCCCCCTTTCCCATCCCGCCCCCCGATCTCATGCCCGAACGCATCATCACCCTTGCCGGCCATCCCATCTCCCCCGTCCTGGGCGCCCCTGTCCGGGTGGGCGACCCGGCCCCTGCCGCCGCCGGCCGCACCAATGTCTTCGGCGTCGACAGCTTCGACGTCCTTGCCGACACCGCCGGCAAAGTGCGCGTGCTCAATTTCGTCCCCAGCCTCAACACCAGCATCTGCTCGGCCCAGACCAAACGCTTCAACGAGGCTCTGGCCGGCGACGAAGGCGTGGCCGTGGTCACGATCAGCGCCGATCTCCCGGCCATGCAGCGCAGTTGGTGCGCCACCGCCGGGCTGGAGAACGCCCTCATGGTCTCCGACGCTTTCGATATGGCTATCGGCAGCGCCTATGGGACATACATTCGCGATATCCGCCTGGACCAGCGTGCTGTGGTGGTGGTCGATCGCGAAGACGTCGTGCGCCATGCCGAATACTGCTCCGACATCGACATGCACCCCGATTACCAGGCTGCGTTGGCGGCAGTGAAATCACTGCTTTGATGGCTCTTGGTTATGAGGTCCCGATAACCAGGGACCACGAGCCAATGACGCGCGCGACCCATGAAGCAACCCGCAGGCGTCCTCATCGGGCGGGAACTGACCAAATTCCTGCTGTTGGCCATATTGGTGCGGTTGGTGCGCGACACGGGCGTGCGGATGATGTACCCCTTCCTGCCGGCCTATGCCGCCGGCCTGGGCGTAACCCTGACGGCGATGGGCGTCCTGCTCTCGCTGCGCAACGGCGCCATCCTCCTGGCCCCCTACTTCGGCCATCTTTCCGACCGCGGCGGCCCCCGGCGTTTGCTTCTGTTTGGTTTCGGCCTCCTGGCCCTGGGGATGACGGTGATGGGCTGGGCCAATGGCATGGTCATGGCGGCGGCGGCGTTCGTGCTCCTGGGGCTATCCGACGCCATCAACACGGCCTTGATGCAGGCCTATGTCAGCGATCACTCGCCGGTCGCCATGCGCGGCCGGGCGCTGGCCATCGTCGAATACGCCTGGGCGATCACCGGCATCGCTCTCCTGCCCCTGGTGGGCTGGCTGATTGCCGCCGTCAGCTGGCAGACGCCATTCCGGCTGATGGGGCTG
Source organism: Caldilineales bacterium (assembly GCA_019695115.1). Classification (GTDB taxonomy): domain Bacteria; phylum Chloroflexota; class Anaerolineae; order J102; family J102; genus SSF26. The sequence continues at coordinate 12,244 of JAIBAP010000063.1, forward strand.
GCGGCGGTGGCGGCTATGCTGCTACTGGCCTTTGCCATGCCCGGCGACCCCCCGCGCAGCAACCGCCCACATCTGACCCTGCGCACCCAGATGGCCGGCATCGTCCGCGACCGCAGCGCCTTTGCAGCGGTGCTGGCCAGCGGCCTGGTGTTCATCGCCGTCGAGACCGTGTTCGTCGTCTGGGGCGCGCACCTTGAGCGGCGTTTTGGCTTCGACCCGGCGCAGATCGGCGGCGTCGCCGTCATCATCGGCCTGGCCGAGTTGGGCGGGTCGGTGCTCTCCAGCCTGATCATCGACAAGACCGGCAAACGGCGGGGGACGACGGCTGGGGTGCTGGCTTTCATCTTCATCCTGGCCCTGATGCCCTGGCTCGACCGTTCGTTGGCGCTGGTAGTGACGGGGCTGGCGCTGGCCTCGATGTGCCTGGAATATACGGTGGTGAGCAGCATCCCTCTGCTGGGCCAGCAGCGCCCCGGCAGCCGCGCCAGCGTGTTTGCGATGGGCGTGATGATGGCGGCCATGACTCGCGGCGCCACCGACGCCGTCGCCACCTGGCTGTTCGAGAATGTCGCCTTCCTGGCTGCCATGGGCTACGCCCTCATCGCCCTGGTGGGGTCGGCCTGGCTGTTGTGGCGACGGGTGGAGGAGCGGGCGGAGGCGTAGGAAACGGGGGGAATGTGATAAAATCTACAGCCGTCGCCAGCATCTCCGGCCTATGATCGCCAGTATCGACTCTGGCCTCGCATCCATCTATGAACACCACCGATCTCCTCCACAAAGCCGCCGCCGGGGAGCGCCTGACCCCGGACGAGGGCCTGCACCTTTACACTCAGGCCGACCCCGAAGCCGTGATGGCCATCGCCCACGACCTCCGCTTGCAACGCACGGCGCCCGGCCTGGTCACCTATCTTGTCGACCGCAACATCAACTACACCAACGCCTGCACCACCGACTGCCAGTTTTGCTCGTTCTACCGTGTGCCCGGCCACCCCGAAGTCTACGTCCTCAGCCGGGAACAGATCGGTGAGAAGGTGGAAGAACTGCTGGCCTGGGGTGGGACGCGCATCCTCATGCAGGGCGGCCACAACCCGGCCCTGCGCATCGACTGGTACGAGGACATGCTGCGCTGGCTGAAGGCCACCTACCCCGAGATCGAACTGGATTGCTTCAGCCCCTCGGAGATCGAAAACATCGCCCGGCTGGAAGGGCTGACGATGGCACAGGTGCTGGCCCGGCTCAACCAGGCGGGGCTGGATGGGCTGCCGGGTGGCGGGGCCGAAATCCTGGATGATGACGTGCGCGACCGCATCTCACCCAAGAAAACCAAGACCGCCGAATGGATCCACGCCATGCGCATCGCCCAGGGCCGGGGCATGGTCACAAGCGCCACCATGGTCATCGGCTTCGATGAGACCATGCAGCAGCGCCTCAACAGCCTCACCCGGCTGCGCGAGTTGCAGGACGAATCGTTGGCGAGTCATGGCAACGGCTTTAGCGCCTTCATCATGTGGACGGCGCAACTCAGCCACACCAACAGCCTGGGACGCAGCCGCCACCGCCACAAGTACGGCGCCGGCTACGACGAGTATCTGCACACCAACGCGCTCGCCCGCATCTACCTCGACAACTTCACCAATTTTCAGGCCAGTTGGCCCACTCAGGGCCTGGACACCGCTCGCCGCGCCCTTTGCGCCGGGGCCAACGACTTCGGCAGCACCATGCTGGAGGAGAATGTGGTCAGCCAGGCGGCGGCCTACACCCAGCAAGAACAGCGCATGACCGTCCATCGCCTGCACGAGCAGATCCGCCAGACCGGTTTCACGCCCGCGCAGCGCGATAGTCGCTATCGTCTTGTCCGCACCTTCGACCGCGTCATGACGGCAGCGGAGCTGGCGCCGGTGGCGATACCGACGCGGCTATAAGCCAGGATGGCCTTCATCTCCTCCCACCTCAGTCAAGATCCAGGAGCAGTGGCCGATGCCAACCATTACCCTTGAACCCGAACTCTACACACGAATCAAAGAAACAGCTCGCAAACAGGCTTCTTCCATCGATTCCGTGGTCGCTGAGGCGGCCAATCACTATCTTTGGGAATTGGAACGCCAGAAGATTTCAGAAGAGGCAGCAGCCTACCGCGACCATCACGCAGAACTAAGACAGCATTTCCTCGGCAAATACATCGCCATGCACAACGGTGAGGTGGTGGATTGCGACGCGAATGTGGATGTGCTCTGGCAGCGCGTGCGTCAACGATTCGGATGCACACCGGTCATGATTGTTTTGGTGGGGGCATCGCCTGAAGAAACTATTTCTCGGCATGGTTTTCGATTCGAGTCATAAGCAATGATGTATCAGTTCAGGTGCGACGCACTTCGAGCGCCTTCATGACCTGCATGGTGCTGAAACCCGAGTCATTTACGCTCGCGAAGTGCGTCGCACCTCAAAGGTGAACACTTACGCAATGAAATACTCGCATAATAGTACATATTTACCACCATGTCCGGAAATAACGATTATTTTGCGCAACGAAGATACTGATCTTAGCACACAATCCCTGCCTGCTCTACTCGACACTGGCGCGGATGCAAGTTTCGTGCCACTTCATCACTTGCGCAAACTCAGGGCTTATGTAATTCAAGAAGCATTTGTGCGCAGTCATTGGGGCGATCGACATCGCGTCCATCTTTTCAGGATCGACATCGTCTTGGACGGCCTGACTTTGGTGGGCATGAATGTCGTTGGAGATGAGTATGGCTCAGAGGTGATCCTCGGACGGGATGTGATCAACCGTTTGCGTCTATTCCTGGATGGCCCAGGCAGCGCCACCGAGGTCTTTCCGTGAGCGAGCTACGATTGCCAGGCTATCAATGAGCGCAAGACCTGTCCGCACCTTCCTCGAAATGATCAAATTCGAGCACACGGTCTTCGCCCTGCCGTTTGCCTATCTGGGCATGGCGCTGGCCTGGGCGCAGACGGGCGCCTTCGTCGCCCCGGTCGCTTGGGCGACGCTTTTCTGGCAGTTCGTCTGGATTACCGTGGCCATGGCCGCAGCCCGCACCGCCGCCATGGCCTTCAACCGCGCCATCGACGCCGAGATCGACGCTCGCAACCCGCGCACAGCCGGCCGGCCCATCCAAACCGGGCGCATCAGCCAGCGGGCGGTCTGGCTGGCGGGCTTTGTCAGCCTGGGGGTGATGCTGTTCGCCGCCTGGCAACTGAACACCTTCGTCTTGCTGCTCTCGCCCCTGGCCGTGCTGGGGCTGCTGGGCTATGCCTACACCAAACGCTTCACCTGGCTCTGCCACCTGTGGTTGGGGTTGGTGGATGGCGCGGCTGCAGCCGGGGCCTGGGCTGCCGTTACCGGCGACCTGGCCGGGCCGATCCCGTGGCTGCTGTGGGCGGCGGTGGCGGTCTGGATCGGCGGCTTCGACCTCATCTACGCCTGCCAGGATGTGGAGATCGACCGCCGCGAGGGTCTGCACAGCCTCCCCGCCCGTTTTGGCATTCCCGTCGCCCTCCGCCTGGCCCAGATCGCCCATGTGCTCACCGTCATCCTGTTGGCAGGAGTCGGCATCGTGGCCGGGTTGGGCTGGCCCTATTGGTTGGGGCTGGTGGTGGTGGCCGGGCTGCTGGTCTACGAGCACTCACTCGTCAAGCCGGACGATCTGAGCAAGGTCAACCTGGCCTTCTTCACCATGAACGGCTACATCAGCGTCATTACTCTGCTGGCGACCGTTCTTGGCCTGTGGCTTGGCTAGAAAAGTCGTTGGGACACGGATGAACACGGAACACGGAACACGTTTCACCCCTCACGGCAGTTCCACCATTTCCGGGATGACGATGGCATTCTCTGGCCAGGGCGTGCCGGCGGCGTCAAAGGCGGCCGGGCGTGCGCCGGCGTCCAGGTCGTACATCCCCACCTGCAAGCGGTAGTCGCCGGGCGGGAGGTCCGAAGGAAGGGGTATGGTGTGCTCGGAGGCGACGGTCTCGCCGGGGCGCCAGCGCTGCGTGGGCCAGTAGCCGCGGCGGGGCGGGGCGTCGCCCTGGGTCAGCTGCTGGCCGGCGGCATCGACCAGGTGCACGAATATCTGGTAGTCGGTGGGGATGAACTGCTCCGCCGACCACACCAGCTCCATCTCCAGGCGGTCGGGATGGCGGACGAGGTGGTAGCGGTCGAGGCGGATGCCGGGTGACAGCCGGGCAATGGGCGGAGCGACGGCGTCGGGAGGTTTCACGGGCGCGGCCACGGCCCCGGCATCGAGGAAGATGTTGGCGACAGGCTGGCCGGCGCTGGAGGCGGGCAAAGATTCGTTTTCGGCAGGGTGCAGCAGGTCGGTGCTGAAGCTGAGGCCGAGTCTGAGCAGCGAGGGCGAGGCGGCCGCCGGGTCGATGGCAAGCTGGTAGACGTCGGGGTAGAGCTGACCGGGCTGCCAGAAGGAGGTGGGAAGCAGGCCGCCGCCGGGCCAGGTGTCCAGTTTGGCCACGGCAGCCATCTCGTAGCCGAAACCGTTGAGCGAAAGCTGGTAGTTGCGGTCGAGGGGCCGATCGGTGCGCCAATAGAGGGTGATGGGCAGGCTCTGGCCGGGAGCGACCGAGTCAGCCTGCAGCCGGTAGCCGGCCAGTTGGATGTCGGCGCCAAAACGGATGTCGAGCGGGGTGGCGCCGGCAGGGAGGGCGGCGAGAGCAGCGGGCGGGCGGTAGGCGGGGGTGATGACCAGGAACGGGAGCAGGGCGGCGACGGCGGCCAGGGTCAGCGAGAGCGTCCGGGTGACCAGCTGCCGGCGTTCGTTGGGCATCCAGGCCGACAGACCGAGGGCGAGGTAGAGAGAGATGGGGGCGATGCCGCCGAACAACAGACGGCCCTGCGAGGCGGTGGTGAGCAGCGTCCAGCGCACGACGCCCGCCAGGGTGAGGGCGAGAAAGGTCAGGAGGACGAGGTGGATGGGCCAGGTGGCGGGACCTGGCCCGTGCGCCCGTCTGCGACCAAGCAGAAGAACAAGCCCCGAACCGGCCAGCACCGTCAGCCCGCCCGCCAACAGGTAGAACCACGGCGGGGCCAGGAGGTTGAAGGCGCCGAAGACGCCCCAAAAGGAGTACCAGAAGCCCCGCCATTCCGGCCAGAGGTCGATCAAACCGAAGCCCGCCGGCCGTGGCCCGGCGACCAGCGCCATGCGCTGCAAGCCGAGGAGTTCGCCGTAGAGGTGCAGGTTGCGGACATACCACCAACCAGCGACGAGGGTGGCGGCGAGGGAGAAGATGGCCAGGCGCAGGAAGGCGGTTCGGTAGGGCGCCTGGCGGATGCGGCGCGGCGCCGTGGCGGCGCCGAGGAGGAGGCCGAGGCCAACGACCGGGGACAGGATGGCGCCTGAAACTTTGGTGAGGGCGGCCAGGCCGACGATGACGCCGATCAGGGCCGTCCGGTCGGCGCGCAACCCTGGCCCGCCCTCTTGCATGTCCGCGACCAACAACCACAAGGCCAGCGTCGTCAGCAGCATCAGCAAGTTGTCGTTGTTGACCGCGGCGTTGATGAAGACGACCATCGGGTTGAAGGCCGCCAGCGCCGCCGCCAGGAAGGCTACCTGCGGTCGGGCCGGGAAGACGGCCAGGGTCAGGCGGTAGGTCAGGTAGACGGTGGCCGCACCCATCAGCAATGAGAACCAGCGGATGAGGTGGACGGCCAGGACCGTCCCGCCCTGGCCGCTTTGCTGGCCGGGGGGATGGGCGACCAGGTTGAGGTTGTCGGTGGCGCCGGGGACGCCGATCTTGGGGAAGGGGTTGGCGATGGCGTTGGCGGGGTAATCGCTTGTATCGATCCTGCCGGTGAGCAGCGCTGCCAGGAAGTAGTAGAGCGGCGGCTGGCTGCCTTCCTGCGCCCAGGCCGACGGGATGGCCGGGTCCTGCACCGGCAGACGGTGGTTGTCGGCGATCTCGCGCACCACCGGGTAATGCCAGATCTCGTCCGATGCCTCGAAGATGGGCGTGGCGAAGGCATAGATCAGCCCTACGGCCAGGTAGAGAGCGAGGATGAGGGCGAGGAAGCGGGGCATGGGGGGAATTGCGGGGTGGGGAGTGCGAATTGGCGGGTGGCAGGTGGCAAGTCGCAAGTGGCAGGTGGCAGGTGGCAGGTGGCAAGTCGCAAGTGGCAGGGGGCGGGGGGCGGGTGGCGATTTGGTCGTTAGTCGTTGACTGTTGACTGTTGACTGTTGACTGTTCCACTCTCTCCCCCTTTTCCCTTGTCCCCCTATTTCCTTGTCTACTTGTCTACCTGTCTACTTGTTTCCTTGTCTACCTGTCTCCTTGCCCACTCACCTCCCGAAACACTTCATCCATCATCGCCGCTCCCTGGTCCCAGGTGTAGTGGGTCTGGACCTGGTGGCGCCGGCGCAGGGCGGGGGCGCGCAGGGCTGGCAGGTGGTCGAGCGCCCAGACCAGGCCCTCGGCCAGGGCCTCGGGCCGGTGCTCGACCAGGATGCCGTCCTCGCCCAGGTACTCGCGGTGCACGGGCGTATCGGTGGCGACGATTGGCAGCGCCAGGCTCATGTAGGGGAGCAGTTTGCCGCTGCCTTCGGTGGCCGAGAGTTTGGGCGCGACGGCGACATCGCCCAGGGCCAGGTGGTGGGGGGCGTCAAGGTAGGGGATGGGGCCGGTGAAGTGGACGCGGTGCTCGATCGCCAGGCGGGCGGCCAGGCGGCGATAGTTGGACTCGTTGGGGAAGCCCATGATCAGGAATTGGGCGGGGTGGGCAGCCAGAGGCGGGCAGGCGATGGCTTGCAGGAGCAGATTGATGCCTTGATACCAGGCCAGCAGGCCGAGATAGACGACGGTCGGACGGGAAGGGTCGAGGCCGAGACGGGCGCGCAGGGCGGGGTCGGGCGGACGAGGGGCGAAGAGGTCGGGGTCGATGGCGTCGGGCAGGGGGTGGATGCGGGCGGGGGTGCGGGGGGCGAGGGCGGCGGCGGCGTGTCGAGAGGAGGGGAAGATGGCCTGCGGCCGGGCGTCGATCCATCGCTCCAGCCGCTGCCAGGCGGGGAGCAGGGGAGAGTGAAGGGACAAGAAGTGGTGGTCGAGCATCTCGGCCGTCAGCGAACCCTGGTAGTCGAAGGTCAGGGGCGCCCCGAACAGCCGCGCCAGCCCCCAGCCGATCAGGGCGCCCTCGTGCAGGTAGGCGTGGATGATCTGCGGGCGGAAGCGCAGGGCCGCGGCCAGAGCGGTGGGGGCCAGCAGGGCATCCAGGAGCAGCTTGCGCCGCGAGGAGCCGACCGGCATGGCGCGGGCGAAGGGCAGCGGCGGGCGCATGGTCGGCAGGCCGGGGAGGTCGCGGCCGGCCGGGTAGGTGAGTAGCCGCACCTGGTAGCCTCGCCGCTGCAGGGCCTGGAGTTGGCCCATGATGCGGATGTGGCAGCCGTAATCGGCGAAGAAGCCGGTGGGGGCAAGGGCAAGGAGACGCAAGGCGGGGCGAGGAGGGTCCCAGGGCAAAGAAAAAGCCCGGGGGCCGGGCGATCAGACGGGGAACAGCGGCAAGACCTTTGAGGTTTTGGAAACCTCAAAGGTCTTCACGGTCCTTTCACAGCGGTTCGGCGACCAGCTTATCGTACAGACCGGCGAGTTCTTCTTCCGAAAAGAAGTGGATGACGATGCGGCCGCCTTTGCGGGTGCGGAACAGGTTGACTTTAGTGCCCAGGTGGTCGCGCAGGCGGTCTTCGATGGCCCTGGTTTCCGGGCTGGCGCCGAGGTCGTCGTCGTCGCTTTCAGGGGGTGGGGCGGGGCTGTTCAGGCGGCGGATGAGTTCTTCGGTCTGGCGGACGGAGAGGCCGCGGTTGATGACCAGTTGGGCGGCCTCGATTATCTCGCGCTCGCCGCTCAACCCCAGCAGGGCGCGGGCATGGCCCTCCTGGATCTGGCCTTCGATCAGGGCGTGTTTGACCGGGTCGGGCAGCCGCAGCAGGCGGACGGTGTTGGCCACGGCCACCCGGCTCTTGCCCACCCGCTCGGCCACCATCTCTTGCGTCAGGCCGAACTCGGACATCAGGGTGTCGTAGGCGGCGGCTTCTTCGAGGGCGTTCAGGTCGGCGCGCTGGACGTTTTCGACCAGGGCCAGCTCCAACATGCTCTGCGGGCTGGCCTCTTTGACCACCGCCGGCACCTCGGCCAGCCCGGCCAGCCGCGCCGCCCGCCAGCGACGTTCGCCGGCAATGATGAAATAGGGGGTGGGGTCGTCGGGCCGGGCGCTTGTGACGACGATCGGCTGGATGAGGCCGTGCTCTTTGATCGAGGCCGCCAGTTCGGCCAGGGCTTCGGGCGCGATGGCCTGCCGCGGTTGGCGGGGGTTGGGGCCGACGGCGTCGATGGCCAGGATGCGAAGTCCACCGGCAGCAGGGGCGGGCAGGCCGGGGCCGGCGGCGTCGGACGATGACGGCTCGGAGCTGGTTGGGATCAGGCTGCTGAGGCCGCGACCCAGGCCACGTCGTGTTGTCATGCGCTGCCTCCCGCGGGGCGAACGGCGCCGTTGCGTTGCATCAGTTCGGCAGCCAGGTCCTGATAGGCGACGGCCCCCGGCGAGTTGGGGGCGTAGCTTGCCACTGGCTCGCCGTAGCTGGGGGCCTCGCCCAGGCGGATGTTGCGGGGGATGACGGCGCGGAAAACGCGGTCGCCAAAATAGGCCCGGATTTGTTCCTGAACCTCGGTGCTGAGCCTCACCCGCACGTCGAACATCGTCAGCAGCAGCCCGGCGATGTCCAGACGAGGGTTGAGCGCCTTTTTGACCCGGTCGATGGTGGCCACCAGTTGCCCCAGGCCCTCCATGGCCAGGTATTCGCACTGCACGGGGACGATGACGCCGTGCGTGGCCGCGGCAAGGGAGTTGACCGTGAGCAGGCCCAGGCTGGGCGGGTTATCGATGAGGACGTAGTCGTAGCGGTGGAGGGTGGGGGTGAGGGCGTCGCGCAGGAGGTAGCTGCGCCGAAAAGGGTCGGCGATGGCTTCGACGGCCTCGGTCTCCAGGGCGGCCAGGGCGTGCGAGGCCGGCGCCAGCTCGAGCCGCAGGCGGTTCGTCATCGTGACGACATCGGCCAGGCCGGCCTCACCGCTGAGCACGTCATAGAGTGAACGCGGCAACTGGCTGGCGACCAGGCCCAGGCTGCTGGTGGCGTTGGCTTGCGGGTCGATGTCGACGATGAGGACGCGTTGCCCGGCCTGGGCCAGATAGGCGCCCAGGTTAACGGCGGTTGTGGTCTTGCCGACGCCGCCTTTTTGGTTGGCGATTGCGTAGACGTAGGGCATGGGGGGAGTGGCAGGGGGCAGGGGGCAGGGGGCAGAGCTTGTCCCTTCGCTCCGTTCAGGGCAGGCTCTGAGTGAAAGGAAGGATGGCAGGGGGCGGGTCAGAGAGGGAGGGGAGTAGCCCGGATGAAAGTTTCGACGCGGGCGCGGTCGGGGATGGCGGCAAGGCCCTCGCCTTCGACCGAGAAACTGGCGGCGACGTTGGCGAAATAGGCCGAGGCGATAGGGTCGCCCGTTTCCCACAGGCGGACAAGAAAAGCGGCGGTGAAGATGTCGCCGGCCCCGGTGGGGTCGATCTCAACAGCCGGGCGGGGCGGGATGTGGTGACGGACGCCGTTCAGCCACAAGATGCATCCTTGCGGCCCCACCGTGATGATGGTCACGGCGACGCGCTCGATCAGGGTGTTCACGGCCTCCGGGTCGGCGATCAGGTCGGCTTCGGAAGCGACGATCACATCGATGTGGGGCAGGATGCGGTCGGCGTCCCGCCAGGGAATGGCGTGGACGCGGCCCTCGTCGTCCCAGGCCCGCAGCCAGCCCTGCGGCACGACCCCCTTCAGCCCATGCAGCCGGGCGGCCAGGGCGGGGTCCACTTCCTGGCAGAGCGGGCCGAGCAGGAAGACATCGCCGGTGGTGTAGTGGTCGGCGATGTCGTCAACCAGCAGGGGCGGGGCCGTAGCGCGAATGAACTGGGTGCGGTTGCCGTGGTGGTAGATGTTTTCGAAGGTGGTCGTACACTCAGAACCGAGATTGACGATCTCGATCCCGGTCAAGAGGGGGTGAGATGCCTCATGGACATGGGCACGGGTGATGATGGTGGTGTGCGCGCCCAAACGCTGGGCCATGACGGCGGCGTAGCTGGCGGTTCCACCCAGGCCGAAGCCGCCGGTGGGGAGAAGGTCGCGGGTGAGGTGTCCGATGACGGTGAAACGCATGGGGCGGGGAGGGGAGCGGAGGGCCGTGAGGAGGTTCGGGCGATTGTAGCACACCGGCGCGGATTTCTGCACCCAGGGCAGGGCGATTCTTGCATCTTGTCTCACTATCGACTAGAATCATACCGACCAGTCGGTATTTTCATATTCGACCCGCAACGACGACCGACCCTGTGCGGGAGAGGCCACACGCCACTATGCAGCAACGACAACGCAGCCAAACAACCCGATCCCAACTTCTGGACGCTGCCCTAACCAGCTTCGCCGCCCGCGGCTATGCCGCTGCCAGCGTCGACGACATCTGCCAGGCGGCGGGCGTGAGCAAGGGCGCCTTCTATCATCACTTCAGCAGCAAGCAGGCGCTGTTCCTGGCCCTGCTGGATCGCTGGCTGGAGGCCTTCGACCGGCAAGCAGCGATGCTGCAAGGGCAGGATCTGACGGTTGGGGCGACGCTGACCGAGTTGGCAGAGTTGGCGGCGCCGCTTTTTCGCGACGCAGCCGGACAGCTGCCCATGTTCCTGGAGTTTTGGAGCCAGGCGGCGCGTGATCCGGCTGTTTGGGCGGCGACGATCGCCCCCTTTGCCCGCTATCGCCAGTTTTTTGCCGGCCTGGTGGCGGCCGGCGTTGCCAACGGCGACTTGAAGCTGGTGAATACCGACGCTGCCGCGCGCGCCGTGCTGGCCCTGGCCCTGGGCTTGCTGCTCCAGAGCGTGTTGGAGCCAACCGCCGACTGGGATCGGATCACACGGGAAGCCGTTCAGATCGCGCTGCGCGGGCTGCTCCAGAACCCGGATGGCGAATAGCAATCGGCGAGGTTGCGGAAACCTTGCCAGTTCTCATCGTAACGCAAAAGGAAAAATGCTATGCAAGTTCTACTCACAGGCGCGTTCGGCAACATCGGCGCCGTCGCCCTGGCCGAATTAGTGAAACGCGGGCACAAGGTGCGCACGTTCGATGTGCCCACACCCGCCAATCGCAAGCTGGCGCGGGCCTGGGAGGGGCGGGCGGAGATGGTCTGGGGCGACCTGCGGCAGGTCGAGGAGGTGCAGGGGGCTGTGCAGGGGCAGGAGGTCATCGTGCATCTGGCCTATGTCATCCCCAGGCTCTCGGCCACCGGCGTGGGCAGCGAAGAACGGCCGGACTGGGCGCGGGAGGTCAATGTTGGCGGCACGCTCAACCTGCTGGCGGCGCTGAAAGCGCTGAATCCGGGGCCACGGCTGCTGTTCGCCTCCTCGTTGCACGTCTTCGGCCCCACCCAACATCTGCCGCCCCCGCGCACGCTGTCCGACCCCGTCCATCCGTTGGAGAACTACGCCCTGCACAAAGTCGCCTGCGAGGAGATGGTCAAGGCGGCGGGTGGGCGGTGGGCGATCTTCCGACTTGGCGCCGCCCTGCCGACGCGTCTCATCCTCGACCGGGGCATGTTCGACGTCCCCCTCGACAACCGCATCGAGTTCGTCCACAGCCGCGATGTGGCCGTCGCCATTGCCAACGCCCTCGAGAGTGAGGCTGCCTGGGGTCACACCTGGCTGATCGGCGGCGGGCCTCGCTGCCAACTCTACTATCGCGAGCTGGTGAGCCGGGTGATGGAGACGGTGGGGGTGGGGATGTTGCCCGAGAGCGCCTTTGCGGCGACGCCCTTCAGCACCGATTGGCTGGACACCACCGCCAGCCAGAAGCTGCTGGGCTTCCAGCGGCTCACACTCGACGATTATCTGCAAGATGTGCGCCGCACGCTCGGTCGGCGTCGTCTGTTCGTCCGCGTCCTGCGTCCCGCCATCCGCCTCTGGCTGCTGCGCCATTCACCCTACTATCGCCACACGCCGGCCCAGGCCGGCCGGCGTTCAGGTCAGCGGGCCGGGGTCGCGCCACTGCCCGGTTAGGGCCGCCTCCAGACAGCGGTCGAGGTCGCCGTAGCGCATCGTCACCTTGCTGTGCATGGGCGCATAGCAGGCCATCTTGCCGGCGTTGGTAGCCATGCTGCGGATGCCCAGGCTCCGCACCGGCGCCACCACAGCGCAGGTATCGGCCACCACCTCGCCGCCAGCGGCCTCGATGATCTGCACCCAACCGGCCTGCGCCGCCCGCTCGCGGGTGAGGCGGGCGGTCGTCACCCACAGCCGGGTGCGCAGTCTCTCGCCCTGCAATCGTTCGGCGATGCGCTGGAGTTCGCTGAGCGAGGCGTGCGGGCAGCCGATGGTCACCAGGTCGATGGCTGTGGTCTCGGGGTTGGCGTCCATGACCTGATAGGCCGGAGCCAGGGTGTCGATGACCCATCTCTTGGCGTCGGGCCGGATCAGGCGCTCGCCCAGGTCGCGGGCTTCGGGTGTGTAGCCGGCGACATGGAAGAGGGCGACGGCGCCGTAGGCGGCAATGCCGGCGCCAAGCGTCTTCAGCCGGTCGCCTGCCTCGCCGCCCAGAGTGAGGTCCTGGGGCAGGGGCGGGAGCCAGGCGCCCAGGTCGGGGAAGAACGGCGTCCCATCCCCCACCGCCCGCCCGACGAGATAGCTGAGGGCGCCGAAATCGGCCACATCACGCACGGGGCAGGCCACCTCGACGATATGGGTGGCGGTGCGGTTTTCGTCGAGATGGAAGCCGTAGCGGGCGGTGCGGCCGACGATGGCGGCGGCCAGGGCGCTGGGGCCACCCTCGCGGTTGGTGTAGGCCCCCACCACCGAGTTGGCCCAGGCGACGGCGCTCGATTCGGCCCAGGCCAGATGGTCGCCCCGCCGCGGGGCGAAATCGGGCAGCAGGTAGGGCGTGCAGGACATGGTGGGGTTGACGCCCATGCGCACGAAGGCGCCGACGGCCGTGAGTTGCGGCCGGGCGAAGTCAGGGCTGATGCCCATGGCCTCCCACCGCTCCAACTCCATCCCGGCCGGGTTGAGGGTGGTGGAGACGCGCACCTTGGCGCCGGCATCGGCCCATTCGTTCAGGAATTCGACCCCGGCATCGCCCAGGTTTTTGTAGCTGACGCCCGAAATCTGGACATGCTGCACGGGGGTCAGGTCGGCGGCGCCGTAGATGCGGCCCAGGGCGACGACGATCGCCATCGCCCGTTGCACGCCCGGCCCGGCTGCGCCAGCGAGGAGGGATTGTTCTTCAGGGGTGAGAGAGAGCATGGGAATTGCGGATTGCGAATTGCGGATTGCGGAATGTGAGGCAAGAGGCGTGGCCTGCAGCCTCAACCTGCCACTTGCCACTTGCCACCTGCCACTTATCTACTTGTCTACCTGTCTACTTGTTTCCCTCTCTACCTCCCCCGATTCAACAAATGATCGAGACCGAGGAAGATGACGACGGCGAGGACGGCGAAGACGAGCAGAACCTGCCAGAAGCTGGCGCTGACGAAGACGACGAAATGGAGCCGCGACCAGATCAGCCAGAAGGCGATCAGAACGGCGATGGTGAGGAGAAGGGAACGTGAACGTGTGCGCATGGGCGGGATTGTAGCATGGCCGGGGCCGGCGCGAAAGAGCATCACCCCGGCATCAGGCCAACTTGCCAACACCCCCTGTTTATGACACAATGCGTCATAACCGGTCGTTCAGCAGCCGGTGGGAGCGATGCCGCTCCTCGAATTGCACATACTCGCAGAAAGGCCCGCTTCAGCGGCCTTTCTGGGCCGATTTTTACCTTCCCGCTTTTCTGGAGGACGCCCATGACGCAAGCTGCCACATCTGAACTCAAGGATCTGTATCCCGTTGGCGAGCAGCCGCCGGTGGGACACGTACCGTCGCACATGTACGCCTGGCTGATCCGGCCCCAGCGCTTTGGCGAGCCGAACCAGGCCTTTCAGATCGAGGTGGTGGACACCCCAAGCATCGCCGACGACGAGGTGTTGGTCTATGTGATGGCGGCGGGTGTGAACTACAACAACGTCTGGGCCGGGCTGGGGGTGCCGATCAATGTCATCGAAGCCCGCCAAAAGGCGGGCGAGAAAGAGGACTTCCACATCGGCGGCAGCGACGCCAGCGGCATCGTCTACAAGGTAGGCAAGAAGGTGAAAAACGTGAAGGTGGGCGATGAGGTGGTCATCCACTGCGGAACCTGGGATCAGAGCGCGCCCGAAGTGCTGGCCGGGCAGGACCCGATGTTCAGCCCGTCTTTCCGTATCTGGGGCTACGAGACCAACTACGGCAGCTTCGCCCAGTTCAGTCGCGCTCAGGACCACCAGTGCCTGCCCAAACCCAAACACCTGAGCTGGGAGGGCGCCGCCGCCTACATGTTGGTGGGCGCCACCGCCTACCGGATGTTGTATGGCTGGGGCGAGCACGCCCTGCGCGGCGATGATGTCGTGTTGGTATGGGGCGGGGCCGGGGGGCTGGGGTCGATGGCCATCCAGGTGTGCGCAGCGGCGGGGGCCAAAGCCGTGGCCGTGGTCAGCGACGACGACAAATTCGACTACTGCACCAGCCTGGGCGCGGTCGGTTGCATCAACCGCAAGCACTTCGAACATTGGGGCATGTTGCCACATTGGAAAGACGCCGTCGGCTATGCCGAATGGCTGAAGGGCGTGCGCAAGTTCGGCAAGGCCATCTGGGATGTGCTGGGCGAGCGCCGCAGCCCGCGCCTTGTCTTCGAGCACCCCGGCGAGAGCACCATCCCCACCTCCATCTTCGTCTGCGACACCGGCGGCATGGTCGTCATCTGCGCCGGGACCACCGGCTACAACGCCACTGTCGATCTGCGCTATCTGTGGATGCGCCAGAAACGGCTGCAAGGCTCGCATTTTGCCAATGACAGCCAGGCCAAGGGCATCAACGATCTGGTCATCGCCGGCAAAGTCGATCCCTGCCTCTCCCGCACCTTCACCTGGGCCGAACTGCCGCTGGCCCACCAGCTGATGTACGAAAACAAGCATCCCTACGGCAACATGGCCATCCTCATCGGCGCCCCGGCCGAAGGCTCAGGCATCAGCGCCGCCGAGCCGGTGGCCCATGTCGAGCCGGCGGCCGTGCCGGCGGCCCGCCGCGACTTCTACCGGGCGCCGCTGCACGAACTGGAGGAGCCGGCCGCCGTACAGCCCGGCCCTCTCGACGCCAGAACCGTGCGCGAGTTGATGCACTACGGCGCCATCACCGTCAGCGCCGCCACCTCGGTGGACGAAGTGGCGCGGCGGATGGCCAACTACCGCATCCACGCCATCGTGGTGGTGGACGAAGCCGGCTATGCCATTGGCCTGGTCTCGCAAACCGACATCGTCCTCGCCCGGCAGGGGCGCACACCCGAACAACTGATCACCCTGACCGCCGGCGAGGTGATGACCAAACGGTTGATCACCTGCCGGCCCAATGCCAGGGTGTCCGAGGCCATCACCCTGATGACCCGCAACCGCATCCACCGCCTGGTGGTGGCCGATGAGCGCCAGGGCAAGCTGTGGCCGATCGGCATCCTCAGCATGACCGACATCATCAACTACGGTTTGGAGACCCCGCCGGCCCCGGCAGAAGGCGGAGCGGGCGGTCTGGGGATGCTGGCCGATATCTACGAGCCAACCCCGCCGCGGCCCTCCAAGATGGCGCCGCCCGCGCCCCGGCTGGGGCCAGGCGTCTCGCCCGACCTGAGCACGGTGAACGAGGTGATGCATCACGGCGTCGTCTCCTGCCATCCCGAGACCTCGCTCAGCGAGGTGGCCCATCGCCTGCTGAGCAACCGCATCAGCGCTGTCGTCGTCGTCGATGGCGAGGGCTATCTGGTGGGTCTCGTCAGCCAGACCGATGTGGTGCTGGCCCGGCAGGGAAGGTCGCCCGAGCAGCTGGCCGCCCTCACCGCCGCCGACATCCTCACCGCCAATGTCATCACCGCCACCGCCGATATGCCGCTAAGCCAGGCCATCACCTTGATGACCCGCAACCGCATCCACCGCCTGGTGGTGACCGAGATGCGCGACAACCGGCCCTGGCCCATCGGCGTCGTCAGCATGACCGATATCGTCCGCCAAACCCTGGGCGGCGAGGAACAAGCCGAGGACGGCGGTGTGATGAGTTTCTTCGGCGTCGATCCGATTTGAAACGCGAGTTCCGCTGCTGACTCGACGAAGGACGAAGGACGATAGACGAAAGCAATCTCTTCGTCCTTCGTCCTTCTCCTATTGACCGCCAGGTTGATTTGTTATGAAGGTCGTGAACCGTGAAACGTGAAACGTGAGAAAACGTCGGCGATCTTCACGCATCACGCATCACGCATCACGTTTCATGACCGAGTATCATTTCTTTGGCTAGCCATCTATAACTTCTTCGACATCATCGTTCCCCAATGCCCCATTGACCTATGAGCAACCTCTCCCCTGAACACGAAACCCTGCGCCGCGAGACGCGGCGTTTTGCCGAAAAGTCGGTCGCACCCATCGCCCAGGAGCTTTACAACGAGCAGGCCGAGATCCCGATGGAGATCATCCGGCAGATGGCCGACCTGGGCTATTTTGCCATGGCCATCCCCGAAAAATACGGCGGGCTAGAGATGGACAACCTGGCCGTGGCCATCGTCACCGAGGAATTGAGCCGGGCCTGGCTGTCGGTGGGGTCGGTGATGACCCGGATGCTGATCGCCGGCGGGCTGCTGTTGAACGGCGGCACCGAGGAACAGAAAGAGCGCTGGTTGCCCGGCATCGCCTCCGGCGAGATCCTGCCTGCGGCCGCCTTCACCGAACCGAACGCCGGCTCCGACACGGCCGGGATGCAACTACGGGCGCTGAAACAGGGCGACAAGTACATCCTCAACGGCCAGAAGACCTGGATCACCTTCGCCAACCGCGCTCACATGATGACGGTGCTGGCGCGCACCGACCCTGACCCCCACAAGCGGCACAAGGGCCTGAGCATGATCGTGGTCGAGAAGAAACCCGGCGACGGCTTCATGCCCCCGCACCTGCTGGGCGAGCGCATCCCCACCATCGGCTATCATGGCATGAAGTCGTTCTCGCTCAGCTTCACCGATTTCGAGGTTCCGGCCGCCAATCTTATCGGCGACAAAGAGGGCCAGGGCTTCTATCAGCTGATGGGCGTCTACGAGGTCGCCCGCATCCAGACGGCGGCGCGGGCCGTGGGCGTGGCTCAGGCGGCGCTGGAGGCCGCCCTCCGCTACTCGCAGGAGCGCAGCCAGTTCGGCAAACCGATCAGCGCCTTCCAGGCCATCGAACACAAGCTGGCGTACATGGCCAGCAAGGTCGAGGCCGGCCGCCAGCTGACCTATTACGCCGCCCGGATGAAGGACCAGGGCAAGCGCTGCGACCTGGAAGCGGGCATGGCCAAACTGTTTTGCGCCGATATGGTGGAATATGTCACCAGCGAGGCCATGCAGGTGCACGGCGGCTATGGCTATGCCCTGGAATATCCCGTCAGTCGCTTCTGGCGCGATGGCCGGGTTTTCCGCATCTTCGAGGGCACGAGCGAGATCCAGGCGAGCGTGATTGCGAAGAGGTTGTTGGAGAAGTAGGGGCGACACCGGCGGAACGAATTCCTGTTTCGTTTTCAAGCTTTGCCTCCGCCGGCCTCGTTCCTATCGCCTGCAGCGCGCAATTAGAAGAAATAGGAGGCATTCTCGATGAAGCGACTTGTCACCTATCTGGTCAGCGGTCTCGTTGCGCTCGTTCTGACAACGTTCGGATTCCTCCAAACTCGTTCTCAGACTGCCGCCATGGGAATGGAGGTGGCGGGTCAGTTTGGCGGGGCAAGCTATGCTGTGACCCTTCGGCAGGCCCAGGACGGGGTCGAGCAGCCGCCCTATCTGATCCTCGGCGTCGGCCCGCGGCTTGTGGTCATGGACGCGACCAACCCGGAGCAGCCGGTGAAAGTGGGGCAGAGCGAAATCCTACCGGGCGTGGTGCGGGCGCTGGCGCTGAGCGGCTCGCTGACGCTGAGCGGCTCGCTCGTTTTCGCAGCGACCGGGCTGGGCGGGTTGCAGGTCATCGACCTGGCCGAGCCGACGCAGCCGGCGGTCATTGCCAGCTACGACACCGGCGGCTATCTGGAAGACCTGGCCGTGGCCGGGAGCGTGGTCTACCTGGCCAGCACGCCCAAATGGGACGGGTCGAACTGGGTAGGAGCCAGCCTGCAAGTTGTGGATGTATCGGACCCGCGCCAGCTGCGGCTGCTGGGCGGCTATGACACGCCCGGCTACGAGCACGGGGTGGCGGCGGCGGGTGGGTGGGTCTTCGTGGCCGATGGCGACGGCGGGCTGCGGGTGCTGGAGGGCGCGAACCCGGCGGCGCTGAGGGAGGTGGGAGCCTACGACACGCCGGGCTATGCGCTGGATGTGGCGACGGACGGGGAGTACGCCTATGTAGCTGACTTCACGGAGGGGGTGCGGGTGGTGGATGTGGGCGACCCGGCCAATCCAAAAGAAGTTGAGTATGTCGAAACGCCGGGGAAGGCGAGAGGCCTGACGCTGGCGGGGCAGACGGTCTATGTGGCGGATGGGGAGGGCGGGATGCGGGTGGTGGATGTGACGCAGCCGGAGCAGGCGCGCGAAGTAGGGGCGCTGCAAGCGGAGGGGGATGTGCGGGGGGTGGCGGCGTTGGGCACAACGACAGCGGATAGTGTGATCTATGTGGCGGATCGCAAGAGCGGTCTGCGGGTGGTGGAGGTGAAGGAGGGAGGCGCGCTGCGAGAGGTGGGCGGCTACGAGACGACCGGGTTCGTCGATGGCGTTGCCGTCGGCGAGGGCATGGATGGAGAAGCGTTTGTCCTTGTGGCCGGCAGCGGCCATCTACTGACGCTGCGACTGTCCAGGTCGGGCGAAGCGGTGATCCTGGGCAGCTACGAGACCTCAGGTCAAGTCGAGGATGTCGTCGTTCTATCGCCATCTTCAGAAGACCAGCCCTATTACGCAGTCGTGGCCGAGGCCCCGCACTGGCGGGGGGATGGCTGGTCGGAGACGGGGCTGCGTGTGTACGAAGTTAGCGTCGCCGGCCGGCTGAGCGAAGTTGGGTTTGCACCGATGCCGGGCGAAGTGCACAAGCTGGATAGCGATGGCGACACGGTCTTCGTCGCTGCCGGCAGCGGCGGGGTGCGCCGGATCGATTTCACCAATCCGTTGGCGCCGCAGGAGACTGGCTATTATGAGCTGGGCGAGGCGGTGATCGATGTAGCGGCGGCAGAGGCGGGCTGCGTCTATCTGACGACGGGGAGCCAGGTGATCGACCTCTGCCCCGGCGAGGAGACGGCGCCACCAGAATCCGGGTCGGGCGTTCTCTTGCCGACGCCAGACACGTCGGGGGAGCATCTGAGCGAGCAGCAGGGGTTGAGGCCGCTGACGCGCAGGCGCGTGGCGATGGCGGCGTTGATGTTCAGCGATGATTTTCTCTATTTCGGCGACACGCCTGTGGAGGATGCGTTATTGGAAGGGGAGCGCAGCCAGGTCAGCCGCTTGCGGTTGATCGGCAGCGAGCAGACGAGCCGGGAGGACGCCATTGGCCTGGCTGTTGCGCCCGGCCAAGTACGGGGGATCACGCTGCTGGGCGACGAGATTTACCTCGCTGGTGGCGATGGCGGGGTGGTGATCCTGCAACGCGCAGATGGAGACAAGTGAAGGTGACCATGTCAACGATAAGATCGAAGCTTTCAAGAATAATGTCATATCGATGGCTGCTGTTAGCGCTGGTTCCGGCGGGCCTGATGATCATTTGGGCCAGTAGCAGTACGCAGGAAACTATCGCCGTAGCCTCGACGGCAGCGGAATTGCTCGTTCCGACTCCTGAAGATCCATCCGGTCTATATGTGCAAGAGCCAGATTTCATCGCCCTGGGCGGCTGGCAGGCAGACTGGAACAGTTGGGCTGCCGGAGCGATGGTGCGCGTGTATTGGAACCAGGTCGAAACCACTACGCCCGGGCAATACGATTGGGATGATGTCGATGATTTCTTGGCCGAAATCCCTTCTGGCAAGAAAGCTATTATCGGCGTCTATTTCAAAGAGAGCGCAAAGGACTGCTACTATGGCATACCCTCCTACTACTATGGCGCTGGTTATGGGGCGTTGCAGCTGAAGAAACGGATAGGCAATCCGCCAGGACCATATACATGGGAAAATGCGACACGCGAATGTAAACAGGACGGAACGACTTACTACATTTCTACCGCTGTTGACTTCATGCATCCAAGTGTGAAGGCCGAAACAGACAGGCTGGTGCAGGCTTTCATCAATCGCTATAAGAACCATCCGAAGGTGGCAGCATTTGAGTTTGCTACTGGCGCCGCGGGCGAAGCTACGCCTTGGGCGCATCCGGGCACGACTTTGGACAAACATAGCGAAAACCAAGAGGAAGATCACGGTTTCTACGATCGATGGACCTATGAATATTACTACGAGCGGTCTGGCGAGGGGAAGTACACGATTACAGCCTGGGCCCGGCACAATTACGAATTGGCGCGTACAATCGATGCCGCCCTGCCGGGCGGGACGAAGAGGGCCTTCATGCAGTTTGCGCAGAAGTGGCCGGCCTCGGATTGGTGGAGCGACGCCGTGCGCTGCATTGCCGGTCAGGTAACAAGGGTTTGCAACACTTCGACCAAGACGCCCATTACCAGCGGACTCGTCGGCATCAAGCATTCAGGTCTGAAGGCGGACACCGTCGATGGTGGGGAAGAAGATGGCACGAACTACTGTGGATGGTGGTTGGGCTATACAGGCTACGACTACTTCACGAAAGACCCCTGGAAAATGATGCGCTGGGTGCATGATGTGGGGCAATTGAAGACGGATTGGGAGTTCAACAACTCCTATGCCACCGATCCTTTGACCTCGGCCTACGGTGTTCCTGGCCCTGATCTGCTTCCCACCAGAGATCATGTACGCTACAGTTTGGCCATGGGCTTATCCTATGGGGCGGATGTGATACTGGTGTATGTCAGGAACACACAGTACAAGCAGGAACTGGAATGGGCCAAGAAATACGTCGGCAAATCCACAAGCAGCGCGCCCAACCTTTGGATTGTGTTGCGAGTTATCCATGCCTCGCGGCGGCATGCGCCCGAGCAAGAAACTCGGAAGTGAGCGATAATGGTAGGCAGTCGACTTCCAGACAAGCTAAGACCGATACCGTCTTGGTGCGTAAGAGCCCGTG